>DATEOS010000236.1:0-6959 GCA_035273815.1 Candidatus Limnocylindria bacterium | reverse complement strand
CGTTCCGAGGCTGCATCAAGCGCCGAGAAGGTCGGCAGGAATGCGCTGTGAAGGGCCTCCCCACGGCCCTGGATACCGTCCTCCAATGTACGCCTCCCCCCCTCGCTCGGGAGCGCTAGGTCAACTAGTCAATAAGGACTGGATAAGTGCGCAGTAAGCACTAAAGGCGACTTTGCCTGAACGAACGTCCTATGGCAATGAATACGCCAATGGTACTGGTGCGTGGGCGCAACTACTACGGCATTTTCCGCCGCGCCGAGGCGGCCTGGCCCAGCCAGAGCGCCGTCAGGTCGCGATCCAGGAGCGTTGAGAGGCGGGCGATCTCGGGCGCAAAGGTGGTTCGCAGCCGATCGACCGTGGCCGGGGGTATCGGCTGTCGGGCAGCGACCTCGATGTTCATGCGCTTGGCCCGCTCATAGGCGGATCGCCGGAGCCTGCCCGGAACGAACGTGCGGATGATCAGGCGCGGGAGCCTCGGCGGGCGCGCCAGGAAGTGGCGGAATCGTTCGGACCGAATTCGCCGGCTGACGTTGACGGGTTCGAACGCTTCCGGCCCGAACTCTCTGCGAACACCAAGGAAGTCCAGCGTGTCGCGGAACGTCGCGGCCGTATCGGCGACGAAGTCGTCGAACAGGATGACGCGCACTCGTTCCAGACCGAAGACGGCGAAATACCGTTCGAGCTGCTCCGCGTAGCGCGGCACGTCCGTGTACCACAGGCCCTGCGGCAGGTGGGCATGCGGCGGAATGCTCCGCCCGGCACGCCGTTCAGGTTCTGCATCCAGGGCCGCCGTGAAATCGGTGATGTCCTCGTTGCCGTTGGCGATGTGCTCCCCGTGCAGCGCCGGGAGCATGTCGACCGGGTTTCGCAGCATGGCGATGATCCGCGCGCCCGGGCTGAACTGCGCGATCTCCGCCGCTGCTCGCCGCGAGTAGAGGTACCAGACGTACGCCGTCCCGATGAGGGCGTCCGGCTGCGCCGGCGCGAAGTAGGCGAGGTATTGCTCCGCAGTCAGCGGCTGACGGTCGCGAATGTCGAGGTCGCTGCCGAAGTAGCGCAGCTCTTTGCGCTCGGGGAGGTAGAGGTCCGGGTGCGTCCGCAGGTACTCGTACATTGCGGTGGTGCCGGCCTTTGGCGCCCCAACGATGTAGAAGTCCGGGACCCGTGGTGTGCCGGTCGTCACCTGCGCATGAGTGACGGCAGCGAGGCGAAGAGCTTGGAACGGGCCATCATGGGTCCCAGGCCGCTCGCTCGAGCGTCGTCATGCGCCGCGAGGTCGGTGTGCGGCCCGAACAGCACGATACGGGGTGGGCCACCCGTCGCCTCTGCCTGCCAGCCTCGAAGCTTCGCTCCCCAGCCCGGCTCTCGGTCGGACCAGTCGACAAAGGCAACGGCGACCGCCGACGGGGTTGGAAGGCGTCCGGGCTCGTCGACTCGGGCGGGCAGGTAGCCCGCCGCCTCGGCGGCATCCGCGATGCGCGTCGCCACGATCAGGTCGCGAGCCACGATGGCGACCTGACGCGGGTCAGCCGAGGTTGACGCCACGCTCGGCGCTGCCGAACGCCGGTTCCGCGGCGTCGGTTGTGGCGGCGTGCCCGTTGCCCACGCCCTGGCCCTGTGATCTGAATACCGGCAGACCTTGCGGGCGGTTCGTCGGCGGGCCGGCGGCCGCCGGCCGGTCGCCGGCGCCATTGGCCTCGACGACGTACCGGGCGATGCGCATCGGATAGACGCCAACCACCACGGGCGCCTGCACCTCGACGGACATCTCCAGGCCCAGCTCGTCGCGGTGCCACAGCTCCTGCAGCTTGGTCGCCTCGCGCTCGGGGAGACCGATCCACGCCGAGGTGCCGTTGCGCTGCACGTGCGCCATGGCATCGGGATCGTCCAGCCCGAACCGTCGGCGGAGCTCGGCCACCGTGACGTATGGGCGGGACGTGATGAAGCGCCGCAGACTGGAGGTGCTCGGCCGCTTGTTGGCACTCATCGTGGGCGGGGTCCCATGGTTGCCGGGGAGTCTACCGCCATCCCCGGCGCGGCGCAGATATCGGCGCGATGCTCTCCTGCACCTCGCCGGCGGAGCTCATTCGCGCCGGCCGTGACCCCAGCCGCGAGCCCGCTCGACCGCGCGGCGGATCAGTCGCTTGCCGGGTATCGGCTCGGTCAGGGGCCCGTCCAGGTCGTCATCGGCCGGATAGCGTCGCAGGACCAGCCCAATCGGCGCCTCGGCATCGAGCTGGATGTCGACGCCATCGAGCCGGATGGTCGGCGACCCGCGAAAGTCCAGCAGCTCGGCGTCGTCTTGCCGGTTGACCGCCACCATCTGGATCGGTGTCTCGAACGCGTCCTCGGTCAGCACTTCGACCAGCCGCTGGCGCGTGGTCATGTAGCTCGGGTCGCCATCCCAGTAGAGGAGCTCCACCCGCATCGGTCGTGTGGCTCAGGTGAGGCTGAAGAAGGCGACCAGGCAGGCCGCGGCCGCCACGGCCAGGGCGGCGGCCAGCCACAGGCTGCGCCGCTCCGCTCCGGTCATGCCCTCCCGCAGCGAGGCCCCGGGTGCGTTCGCCCGACCGCGCCAGGCGTTGTAACGCTCGGCGTTCAGGTCCCGCGCTTCACGCTGCCGATAGCCGGTCCACGCCGGCCAGCCGACGCGATACGCCATCGCGCCGGTCAGCAGCGCCCCGAGCAGAAAGAGCCACGCCACGGGGCTAGCCTAGCCCGCCAGCGCAGCCTGATCGACCAGCCAGACCGTCCTGGCGGCGTCCACCATCCCGGACGGCGGCAGCCCTTCGGCGCCCGCCTGCACGGCGCGCACCGCCCAGGCCTTCTCCTCGCCGGCGGCCACGACGTTCACCTCGCGCGCCGCATTGAGGATCGGGAACGTGAGCGTCAGCCGCCAGGCATCGAGCTGCGGGACCCAGTTCGGGACGACAAGGCGCTCGGTCTCGTTGAGCGCCTCGGTGCCCGGAAACAAGGACGCGGTGTGCCCATCAGGGCCCATCCCCAGCCAGATCAGGTCGAAGGCCGGCAGGCCCGATTCGCCTCTCGGCACGATGCGGTTGATCAGCGCCTGGTAGGCGCGCGCCGCGGCATCGAGGTCGGCGGCCTCACCGATCATGCGGTGCACCTGGCCCGGTTCCACGCGGGGCAGGTAGTCGAGCAACGTCTCGCGGGCCGTGTTGTAGTTCGAGTCCGGATGGCGGGCCGGCACGGCACGCTCGTCGCCGAAGAAGAACTCGACCTTGGTCCAGTCCAGCTGCAGCACCCGGGGGGGCACGACGAGCAGCGGGCACACGAGCTGTGGCGTGGATCCCCCGGTCAGGACCAGGTAGAAGGTGCCGTGATCGTCGATCGCCGCCTGGCCGGCGGCGAGGAGACGGTCTGCGGTGGCGGCGGCGACGGCATTCGCATCGGGCAGCACGACGAACTCGCGCGTCACCCGGCCTCCTCCGCCGGTCGGGCGGCGGCCAGGAAGATGGCGGCGGCGCGGATGGCCGCCTCGTAGACGTCTTCGTGACGATCGGCCATGAGGCTTGCGGACAGCAGCTCGCTCTCCACCAGCCGGTCCATCCGCACACGTCGCAGCTGGGCGGTCATGCCGTCCGCATTGGATGCGACGGTTGCCTCGTCGCCATCGCGATCGATGATGAATTCGGCGGCCCCCGTTTCGCCATGCGCGCGCAGCCGGACCGAGAGCAACTCGCCAGCCGGAACGTCCGCGGTCGGGATGCCGGAGATCTGCAGCTCCACCATGGCATACCGGCCCTCGAGGGTTAGGCCCAGCCTGCCATCCCCCAGCGGCTGCGCCGTGCTGTGGCGCTTCCAGTTCAGTCGCGAGGCGATCCACGAGGCGTAGAGGATGGCCTGCGCGATCGGGCTGGCCGCGCCCGGCGCAGGATTGGGGGAACCCTCGGCGGACGACGGGCCGCCTGCAGGCGGCAGGGCGTAGCTGATCCGCACCCGGTTCAGGTTCGGCAGGTAGCGACGGAAGCGCGGCGCGTCGAAGAACTCGGCGGTCAGCTCCTGCCACCAGCCGAGGCGCTTCCAGGTGAGGTCGCCGACCCCGCTTCTGCGCCGCAGGTTCGCGAGGCGTCGAAACCCGACCAGCAGGTCGGAGAAGTCGGTGCTGTCGATGATGAGCCGATCACTCAGCTCCACGAGCTGATCGAAAACCGGGTCGGCGAACGGCGGGTCGCCGGGCCACCAGACGAGCGTTGGCAGGTCGTGGATCTGGAGCGGCGCCACGATCCCGTCCAGGTGCGAGGCCGCCTCGCCGCGGACGGTCAGCACGACCTCCTCGTAGCAGACCTGCTCGTCGCCCTCGTGCACCGTATGGCAATGGGCGCTGATCGCCGCGTCCACCGTCGGTCCCGAAGCCTCGGGGCTGGCCACCAGCACGATGGCGCGCGACGGGTGTCGAAAGCCCAGGCCCATCATGGTGGCGACCACTCGTTCTGCGGCGGGCTCGTCCGGCACCGTCACGATCAGGTTCAGCACGGATGTGCGGGCGTGCGGCAACCCCTTCTCGGTGACGTGCGGGCCATCGTCGCCGGCGGTCGTCCATAGCCTGGCCAGGTGATTCGCCACCGCCGCGACGCTCGTGTCGCGCATCGACCAGACCGGCGCAACCCGCGATTCGGCCTCGCCGAAGCGCATCAGGTGGCGATGAACTTCCAGCTCGCGCTCCGCTTCGTCGGCCCGCTGGCCGTTCGTCTCGCTCATGGCCTTCGCCAGGATCGCCCGCCGCGCTCCAGGAGCTCGTCGGCGGCCGGCGGACCCCACGATCCGGCGCCGTAGAAATGCAGTGCACCGCCGGCGCCGGCCGACCAGGCGTTCAGGATGGGGTCAAGGATCTCCCACGCTCGCTCCACCTCGTCGTTGCGGGTGAAGAGACTGGGATCGCCGACCATGGCGTCCAGAAGCAGCGTCTCGTAGGCATCGGGCGAGTCGACGGCGAAGCTGTAGCCGTAGCGGAAGTCCATGTTCACGCTTCGGATCTGCATGCCCGGACCCGGGACCTTCGCGCCGAAGCGGAGCAGGATGCCCTCATCGGGCTGAATCCTGATGGCCAGGATGTTCGGCTCCACCTGGGTGGCGCCCACCCGCTCGAACAGGGCCAGCGGCGGGCTCTTGAACTGCACCGCCACCTCCGTCACCCGAGTCGGCAGACCCTTTCCGGTGCGCACGAAGAACGGAACTCCAGCCCACCGCCAGGAACCGATATCCAGCTTGAGGGCCACGAAGGTCTCCGTCTCCGAGTCGGGGCGCACCTCGGGCTCATCCCGGTAGGAGGGCAGCTTGTGGCCCTCCACCCAGCCGGAAACATACTGGCCGCGGACCACGTTCTGCGCGACGTCATCCGGCGACATGGTGCGGATCGCCCGCAGGACCTTGAGCTTCTCGTCGCGCAGGTCAGCCGCCCGGAACTCGACCGGCGGCTCCATCGCGAACGCGGCCAGCAGCTGCAGGGCATGGTTCTGAACGATGTCGCGCAGCGCCCCTGTCTGGTCGTAGAACTCCCCGCGGCCCTCGACCCCCACCGTCTCGGACACCGTGATCTGCACCGAGTCGATGTAACGACGATTCCAGATCGGCTCGAACAGCCCGTTGCCGAAGCGGAAGACGGCCAGATTCTGCACCGTCTCCTTGCCCAGGTAGTGGTCGATGCGATAGATCTGCTCCTCGCTGAAGACCCCGCGGATCTCGGCGTTGAGCTGCTTGGCGCTGCCGAGGTCGGAGCCGAACGGCTTCTCGACGATGACCCGAGACCAGCCTTTGCGATTGGCTGACCGATCGCCGACGTGATCCGCCAGACCCGCCTCCCCCAGCTGGTGGACGATCACCGGATAGAGGGTGGGGGGCACGGCGAGGTAGAAGAGCCGATTGCCGGCCGTCCCTCGGTCGCGATCGATGCGGTCCAGCAGGCTGGACAGTGACTTCCATGCCTCCGGATCGTCGAAGCTGCCGTCGTGGTACTGGATCCCCTGGGCGAAGGATTCCCAGATCGCTTCCTTGATCGGCCGATTGCGGCTGTAGCGATCCACTCCCTTGCGCAAGTGGTCACGAAAGGCGTCGTCGCTCATCTCGCGCCGCGCGAAGCCGACCACCGTGAACTCCGGCGGCAGGAAGCCGCCGAGCAGGAGGTTGTAGAGGGCCGGTCCCAGCTTGCGCTCGGTGAGGTCGCCGGTGGCGCCGCAGATGACCATGGTGCACGGCTCGGGCATGCGAGCGAGGCGCAGGCCCTGGCGCAGCGGGTTCGGCTGGCTGCGCGCCGCGCCGTCGCCGGACAGGTCGGTGAGGGCGGCGGGAGGGTCGGTGGCGGTCATCTTCGCATTCAGTCCTTGGCGTCCGACGACTTCACCGCGTGACCGCCGAACTCGTTGCGCAGCGCGGCCAGGACCCGATCGGTGAAGGAGTCCGGCTCGCGTCGGCTGCGGAAGCGCTCGATCAGCGACAGGGTGATGACGGGAGCGGGCACGTCGTGGTCGATCGCCTCTGCCACCGTCCAGCGGCCCTCGCCGGAGTCGGCAACCCAGCCCTTGATCTGGTCCAGGTCGTTGCCCTCGCGCGTGAAGGCGTCACCCGCCAGCTCGAGCAGCCAGGAGCGGATCACCGAACCCTGCTGCCACATGCGGGCGATGGCGGCGAGGTCCAGGTCGTAGTCCGAGGCGTGCAGGATGTCGAAGCCCTCGCCGTAGGCCTGCATGATCCCGTACTCGATGCCGTTGTGGACCATCTTCACGTAGTGGCCCGCGCCGGCCGGACCGCAGTACAGGTAGCCCGCCTCGGGTGCGAGGGTCTTCACGACCGGCTCGAAGCGGTCGAACACCTCCCGCTTGCCGCCGAGCATGGCGCAGAAGCCGACCTTCAGGCCCCAGATGCCGCCGCTGACGCCCATGTCCAGCCATTCCAGCCCCCTCGCCTCGAGTTCGGCAGCGCGCCGCTGCGAGTCGTGGAAG
>DATEOS010000235.1:0-7900 GCA_035273815.1 Candidatus Limnocylindria bacterium | reverse complement strand
CCGCTCGCCATCGGCGGCGGACGCGAACCATGCGGCGTGGCCACTGCGGTCCCAGGCGCCGTCGCGGTCACGCGGCAGCCAGGACGCCAGCAGCAGGACGTTCGGGTAGCGCCCGCCGTCGTCGCCCCGCGACTGAGCGGGGAGCAGCAGTGTGCCCGCCAGGGTGGCCTCGCCGGCTTGGACCGCCAGCGACTCGGAGCGCGCCATGCGCCGAGCCTACCCCGATCCGGCAGAGCCAGCCGTGGGGCTCAGCCGGCGACGACCCCGACCGCGGATCGGTCCTTGATGATCTGACCCGCTGCCAGGCGCCCCGGCGCGCCCATCACGCATCCGCCCGGATGCGTGCCCGAGCCGCACTGGTAGTAGCCGTGGAGCGGGGTGCGGTATTGCGCCCAGCCCGGCGCCGGGCGGAAGAAGAACATCTGCGGCGCCAGGAATTCGCCCGCGAAGATGTTCCCCTCCGACAGGCCGACCGTGCGCTCGATGTCCAGCGGCGTCTGCACCTCCCGTTGGAGGACCAGGTCGCCGAAGCCCGGGAAGAAGCGCTCCAGCGCCGCCTGCGCGCGATCCGCCATGGGCTCGCGCTCCGCATCCCAGTCGCTCTCGCGCAGGCGGTACGGCGTGTATTGCACGAAGCAGGACAGGACGTGCTTGCCCGGCGGCGCCATGTCGGGGTCGATGGTCGACTGGATGGCGCAGTCGATATACGGCTGCTCGCTGTACCAGCCGTACTTGGCGTCGTCGAAGGCGTGCTCCAGGTAGTCGATCGACGGACCGATGTTCATGAAGCCCCGGAACAGATCCTGGGTCGCGCCCAGGACCGGATGCGATGGCAGGGCATCCAGCGCGAAATTCACCTTGGAGCTGACGCCCTGGAACTTCAGGCGGCGGATGTCCTCCACCAGGTCGTCGGGCAGCTCCCGCGGATCGACCAGCTCCAGGAAGGTGCGCCGCGGGTCGAGGGCGCTGACCACCACGTCGGCCGCGATCTCGGTGCCGTCGGACAGCGCCACGCCGGTGGCCTCGCCCTCGCGGGTCAGCACCCGCGCGACGGGAGCCTCGAGCCTGATCTCGGCACCGAACGACTCGGCCGCGCGAGCCAGCACCTGGGTGAAGCCACCGTTGCCGCCCTTGTGGAAGGCCCAGGTTCCGAACTCGCCGTCGTGCTCGCCCAGGGAGTGGAAGAGCAGCACCAGGCCGCTGCCCTGCGAACGTGGCCCGACCTTGGAGCCGATGATCGAGGACGAGGCCAGGTACCCCTTCAGCAGGGGCGACTCGAAGTAGTCGTCAAGGAAGTCGGCGGCGCTGCCGGTCAGCAGCCGCACCGTGTTGTGCAGCGTCCGCTTGTCCAGGCTGCGCAGCCGCGAGCCGACAGCCGCCAGTGCCAGCAGCTCCTCCGGATCGTTGCTGAACGGATCCGGCGGGACGGTGTCGAGCAGCGGCTTGATGGCCTGGCAGACGCGGTCCAGGTCGTGGCTGTACTGCTCGTAGGCATCAGCGTCGTGCGGCGAGATGCGGGCGATCTCGCGCAGCGTCTCGTCGTGGTCGCGGTTGAAGCGCAGGTACTCGCCGTCGTCGCCGGGGGCGAAGCGGGTCGACATCAGCAGCGGCAGGAAGCCGTGCTTTGTCAGCTCCAGCTCCTGGATGATCTGCGGCCGCAGCAGGGAGAGCGCGTAGCTGAACGTGGTGAACCAGTACCCGGGACGCAGCTCTTCGGTGATGGCCGCTCCGCCGACCAGGTGCCGCCGCTCGAGGATCAGGGTCTTCATTCCGGCCCGGGCCAGGTAGGCGCCGTTCACCAGGCCGTTGTGCCCCGCCCCTATGACGATCGCGTCGTATCGGTCCATGCTCAGTCCTTCAGGCGGTCTTGCGTTCCGGGTTGTAGAGGGGCAGCCGCGCGACGTGCGCCGCCACCTGCTCGTAGTGGTGATCCACCGTGAACTCCAGGAAGACCCGGGTGCCGGGCTTCGCCAGATCGGGTCGCACGCGCGCCAGCGCGATGTGCTGCTGCAGCACCGGCGAGTACATGATGCTGGTCGCATAGCCGACGCGCGACCGATCGGCGTCATACACCATCCAGTCCTCGTGCACGGGCCGATGGTCCTTCGGCGGGATGAGGCCCGCCTCCGCATAGGCTCGGTCGTAGTCCTGCCAATCCACCACCAGGCCGACCATCCGCCAGCGCGAGCTCTTTTCGGCTCGCTCGCGTTCGAGCGCCCTCCGTCCGATGAAGGGCCGGTCGTCGTCTTCCAGCCCCTTGAACATCCAGGCCCACCCGAGCTCCAGCGGGGTGGACCGATGCGCGTCATTGAAGGCGAATCGACTCGAGTCGAAGTCGGCCCCCAGCAGCAACAGCCCGGCCTCGATGCGCAGCATGTAGAGCGCGCCCATGCCGTACGGCAGCACCCCGTGGCCGTCGGCGGCGTCCCAGACGCTGTCCCACACCGCGGTGGCATCAGGCGTGTCGACCCAGATCTCGTAGCCAAGGTCACCGGTATAGCCGGTGCGGCTGACCGTCACCGGCCGCCCGGCGATGGTGCCGGCCGTCAGCCCGAAGAAGGGCAGCTCCTTCGCCTCCGGGACGAGACGCGTGACCAGGTCGCGCGAGCGCGGCCCCTGGACGGCCAGCGCGCCGATGCCGAGGCTGACCTCCTCGAGCGTCACGTCCAGGCGCCCAACCCGGTCGGCGAACCAGGCAAAGTTGGGCTCGGCAGAAGTGAGCAGGAACTCGTCGGGCGCACGATGCTGGATCACGCCATCCTCCAGCACGAACCCGCGCTCGTCGAGCCAGGTCGTGTAGTGGGCGTGGCCGGGCGGGCAGCGACGAATGTCGCGCGCCAGCATGCCGGACAGGAAGCGCTCCGCGTCCCTGCCCGCGATGCGGTACTTGTAGAGCGGTGAGGTGTCGAAGATGCCGGCGCTGTTGCGCACGGCGAAGTACTCGAACTTGTCCGAGGCCTGGTAGCGCGTCACCACCACGTGGCCGGACCAGTGCTGCCACAGCCCGGTCTCGTTGAGGGCGCTGGTGCGCTCGTGGAAGGGGGTCGTGCGGATCATCGAGGCGCGAGCATACCGGCCCGGTCAGGCGAACAGGAACTCCCAGGCGCCGAGCGCCAGACTGATGCCGATGGCCGCCAGCCCCAGCGCAGCCGCCGCGGCGATCAGCCACCAGTCGCGCACCGTCAGGTGCTGCGGCCGTGCCACCGTGCGGCAGGGCAGCGCGCCGAAGCCACGCGCCTCCATGGCGGTGGCCAGCCGGGTGGCGCGCCGGATGGCGCCGACCAGCAGGGTCAGCAGCTTCCCGAAGTAGAGCCGCACCGCAGCCAGCGGCGAGCGTCCGGCGGAGACGCCGCGTGCCCGGCGCGCCAACGAGATGGTCTGCCACTCGCCGGCCATGACCGGCAGCAGCCGCACGGCGGCCAGCGCCCCGACGGCGAAGCGCGGCGACAGGTGGAGCTGCTGGATCAGCGAATCGGTCAGCTCGGTCGGATCGGTGGTCGCCACCGCCAGCACGCCGGTGTAGGCGATGGCCAGCACCCGCAGCCCCAGCGCCATCCCGGATTGCAGGCTCGCGCTGCTCAGCCCGACGGGACCGATGCGGAACAGCTCTTCGTCACCGGGCGGTCCGAACAGGGCGTTCACGACCGTCACCACCAGGCCGGCCAGCAGTATCGGCCAGGTGCGGGCCAGCAGCGCCGGCCAGGCGAGCCCGGACAACCAGACCGAGCCGGCCAGGCCTCCGAGGATGACCACCGGCGTGACCGCGTCGACCGACAGGAACAGGACCGTCATCAGCAGCAGCGCGGCCGCCAGCTTGGCGACCGGGTTGGCACGCGCCAGCAGGGCACTCGGGTTGGGGCGCAGGGGGGTGAACAGCCTCACGACGGCACCCCGCTGGTCAGGGTCGCCGGCGACAGTCGCAGGGTGCGATCCGCCAGGGCGGTGGCGAAGTCGCGGTCGTGGGTGACGAAAGCGATGGCGCGACCGGAGTCGCGCAGGGCAGCCAGCAGGTCCAGCAGCTCGCCAGCCGTGCGCCGGTCCTGCCCGAAGGTCGGCTCGTCCAGGATGAGGACGGAGGGCGCCGTGGCCAGGGCGGTGGCCACGGACAGCCTTCGCTTCTCGCCGCCGGACAGGGTGAAGGGATTGACCTCGGCCAGCTGATCCAGGTGGAGCCGCGTCAACAGCTCATCCGCGCGGCGACGGGCCGCCGGCTCGTCCAGGCCGATACGAAGCGGCCCCAGCATCAGCTCGTCACGAACCCCGCCGGTCAGGAACTGGTGCTCAGGGTCCTGGAAGACGGTGCCCACGTGACGGACCAGGTCCTGCGCGGGCCAGCGCCAGATCGGTTCGTGGCCGCGGCCTCGCGCCAGCGCCTCGCCGGCCACCACGTTCCCGTACGTCGGCGGCAGCAGCCCGGCCAGCAGCATCGCCAGCGTGGACTTGCCACTGCCGTTCGGGCCGGTGATGGCCACCGCCTCCGCGGCACGCACCTGAAGGTCGGTGCGCGCCAGGGCGGAGAGGACGCTGCCCGGGTATCGGAAGGCGACCTGCTCGGCCAGCAGCAGGGTCTCCGGCTCGGGACGGGGCCGGCGGGGCGGGGCGGGGAGCCGGCGATCCGGCACCCAGACCCCCGCCTCGGCCAGGGCGTCGCCGTGTCGGGCGAAGACGTCGTTCGGACGCCCATCGGCCGTGATCCCACCGCCCGCCTCGATGGCGACCACGCGGTCGACCAGTGGCAAGGCATCGGCGACACGATGCTCAACCATGACCAGCGTCAGGCCCAGCCGCTCGACGACCGAGGCCACCACCTCGCGAATCGCCGCTGCTCCTTCCGGATCGAGGTTGGCGGTGGGCTCATCCAGCAGCAGCAATCCGGGGCGCAGCGCGAGCACGCCCGCGATCGCCAGTCGCTGCTGCTCGCCGCCGGAGAGGGCATCGGTCGGACGGTCGCGCCCGTACCCAAAGCCCACCGCCTGCAACGCCGCGTCCACGCGGGGCCAGATCGCTTCAGCCGGCAGGCAACGGTTCTCCAGCCCGAAGGCCACGTCGTCGCCGGCGCGGGCCATGATCAGCTGGCTCTCTGGGTCCTGGAAGACGAGCCCGGAGGCCTCGCGCGCCCGGCGCGCGTCGTTGCCGTCGACGGTCAGGCTGCCCTCCGCTTCGCCGGCATTCGGCTCCAGCAGCCCGGCCAGGGCCAGCAGCAGGGTGGATTTGCCGGCGCCCGACGGACCGACGAGGAGCACGCGCTCACCCGGCTCGATACGCAGGTCAACGCCGCGCAGCGCCCAGCCGCGGCGGCCGGCGTGCCGCCAGCCCCAGCCGTGCGCCTCGATCGCGACAGGTGCGACGGCGGGCGCGGCTCGCGTCAGATCAGGCCTCCGGTTGCTGCTCTCTCCCGGATGGGAAGGCGGCCAGCACGCCGGTTCTGGCCAGCGCCCGCACCAGCAGCCACGAGCCCAGGCCGGCAATGATCACGCCGCTCACCAGCATGAAGGCGCCGATGGCGAGCTGCACGCCGAAGGCGAGGTCCGGGTAGTAGATGGGCATGTCGTGCAGCCACTCCCCGACCGCGGCGCCGGCGCCGGCCAGCATCGCCACCGGCAGCGCGAAGGAGCGATACAGGAAGAGGGCGAAGACCAGCTCGGCGCCGGCACCCTGGATCGCGCCGGAGAGGATGGCGTCCATCCCCCACACCGATCCCAGGATGGCCGACACGGCGGCCGCCACCACCTCACCGAAGACCGCGGCCCCAGGCTTGCGCACGATCAGCCCGGCCAGCACCGCCGGTGCCAGCCACACGCCGGAGACGAGGTAGGCCGGGGGATTGACGGCCCCGCTGAAGAGGGCGCTGGTGAGCACGTTCCAACCGGCAAACACGACGCCGAAGGCAACTCCCAGCACGGCGGTCACCACGATGTCGACGGTGCGCCAGCCCTCCTGGGCGGCCGTGGATGAGCTTGTCACGGTACGGCTCCTTCCTGATGGGACTCGACCACCAGCAACGACCCGCCTTCCAGCGAGACCGATGCCGGCGGTTCCACGATGACGTTCGAGAGGCCGCGCGAGCGGCCGACGGAGAGCATTTCCCCGTTGAGCGGATAGCGCAGCCCCTCGGTTCGGACGCCCATCGCGTCTCCCCCGATTGGCACCAGCGTCACGAGGTCGCCGGGCATGCCCTCCAATGCCAGGCTGGCCCCGGCATGCAGAGCGCGGACCACCGTGTCGCCGCGCACGATGCGCAGGTCGCGTAGGCCCGACAGCTGGGGGTCGGCCAGCAGCATCAGGTTGGCAAGCTGATGGTCGAGACGCGGCCCGGCCAGCGCGCCAAGGATCACGATTTCGTCGGCGCCCGTGGCGAGCACACTGGCGACCGCCAGCTCCGTGTCGGAGGCGTCCTTGGCGACCGCATGCCGCTCGATCGCGACGCCATCCGCCTCCAGCGCCGCGATCAGGGCGGGATCCGCCGAATCGAGGTCGCCGACCACCAGGTCGGGCCGGCGCCCGACCGAGGCCAGCCAGGCGGTGCCGCCGTCAATGGCGACGACCCGGTCCGCGTCCGCGAGCCAGCGGGCATCGGCCGCGTCCGCCTCGCCGCTTGCCACCAGGACGGCTCGTATCGTCGTTGCCAACGCCTCCATGTGGGTTCTTGGTTGCCGAAGGCACAACAGACGGCGCACCCGCAGGCGCGCCGTCGGCAAGATCCACATCGACTCCCTTCGCTGGCATGACCCAGATCAGGTTCGAGGGTCTGCGGCTCGCCGCACTCTCAGCGCACGCTGGCGCTCCCCTGTCGTTCTTCGGTTGTTGAGAGGAGCGTAGCACGCTTGTTCAGGGACCCTCCGGCAAGCGCAGGCTAATGCGCACCTGGTCTCCGTCGCCCTCGCCGACCAGCGCCAGGTCGAACGTGTCGCCGTCAGGGGTCGCGAAGCGAATGATCGCCACGTTGCCGCCGGGGAAACGCCCCTGGATGGCAAACCCGGCGGCTGGCAGGGCGTCGAGGTAATAGCTGTACACATCGGGACCGATGGCATCGACCGTCCAGCGCGCGATGGACCCTGGCTCCGTCGGCGGATCCGCCGCCACCGCGCCCGGCATCACCGGCAGCTCGTCCGGAACGGCCGGTAGCGAGGGACCTGGCGTCGGCGTGCCCGTGGCGGGCCTCGTGGACGGAGAGGCCACGCCGCTGGCGACCGGCGTTGAGGTGGGGTCGGCGGTGGCACCCGGGGCCGCGCACGCGGCCGCGGTGATGGCGGCGATGAGCAGGGCGGCGGTGCCCGGAACGGACCTGTGCATGTCCATCCTCCCTTGCGCCCGGGCAGCCGGATCACGGCGACCCGGGCGATGACGATTCACTCGGCCAGGTTGGAGACGATGATCGGTACGTGGAAACCTCCCAGCTGGCTGTGGTCGAACCAGTGCACGCCGTGGGACAGCAGGTTGAACGTCTCGTCGTAGCTGCCCGGCTGCGCGCCGCCCCGGATCCCGAAGGTGAAGCGGCCGACCTGGTCGGGGCCGACCAGGTTCTGCTCCACGCGGGTCGCCAACCAGCTGTTGGTCCAGTCGGATGCCGCAAACGGGCTGGCGTGCTGCGCCGGCTTCCACGTGCCGAGCACGATGCGGCCCGGCCAGGGTCCGGGACGCCACGGCCGGCCGCCGATGTTGCGGAACTCGACCCAGTGCGTGATCGTGCGGCCCTGTCGCACGATCTCCGTGCCGCTGTTGCTCTCCCGTCGGTAGCTGGCCGCGAAGGGCACGCGGCCGGGCCAGGTCGTCCAGAGGCGGTTGAACATCGGGTCCGTGGTGAGCAGGTACTTGCCGGACTCGCGCAGGACCTCGAAGTGAAGGTGCGGCCCGAAGCACTGCCCGCTGCAGCCGGAGAGGCCGACCTGCTGCCCGAACA
>DATEOS010000234.1:0-15511 GCA_035273815.1 Candidatus Limnocylindria bacterium | reverse complement strand
CCGATGCCGACGTCGACCAGCAGTACCTGCCCGATGCGTTGGTCGGCCACGTCTACTACGAGCCGTCCGACCAGGGCCTCGAGCAGCAGATTGGCGAGCGGCTGGCGCGGCTGCGACGCCAGCGGCGTGAGCGCGAGAAGGGCTGAAAGCCGTGCGCCCGATCGTCTTCTTATGGGCCATCTTCATCGGGTCCGTGGCTGGCGTGCTCCGACAGCAGCACACGCGCGCGATCGGGCTGGTGCTGATTGGCCTGCTCGGGACCGGCACGATCTTCTACAGCCTGGTCGAGGACTGGAGCCCGCTCGATTCGCTCTATTTTTCGGTCACCACCCTCGCGACGGTGGGATACGGCGACTTCGCCCCGAAAACGGAGATCGGCAAGGTCTTCACCATTTTCTTCGTGCTGGCCGGAGTCGGGGTGCTGGTCGTGTTCGCCTCCGAGGTGGCGCGCCAGACCATCACGCGTACCGAGGGGCGAGTCGAGGAGCGCGAGGCACAGCGCCGCGCCAGACAGGGGGCCGTCGGGGAGCAGGGCGGCGAGCAGCAGGAGGCAGAAACGAACGTGTGAGGCTGCCTGAGAACGGGGGGAGCGCTGGCGCCCGGACTAGATCAGGCCGGTGACGTTGACCAGGATGGTGGCCACGCCCAGCAACGCGGCCAGGATGATGGCCAGGACCGCGATGTTGCGCAGGTCGCGCTGGACGTAGTGGTACTCCGCCACCGCTCGCTCGCTTAGGCGCGAGGTGCCCACCGCGATGCGCGGATCGGCAGCCCGCGGCTTGGCGCGCGTCGCGCCCGCGGCAGTGGCCAATGGGGGCTGGGCGGCCGCCCGTACCTCGGCGTCGGCAATCTCGAAGGCGTCCGGCATGGCGCCGGAAGACGAGCCCGCGTCGGCCGCCGGCGCGGTGGCCGCGGAATCGGTCACCGGACGGCGCTGCGCGGTATTGCGCTGCGTCCTGCGTCGGGCGTTCCGGTTGGCTGCCTTGCCGCGTCGAGCCATGGTTCCTCGTCGATCGTTGTTCGGGTGCCGCAGGGTCGCCACGGGCACGACCCGAGGCAGGGTTCTGCCCTGCGGGGCCGGTATGATACCAGCCATTCCGGGCCCCGCCCGACGGCCGGCCCGGTGCCGCAAGGCCCATCCCAGCCTCGGAGCGCCCGCCTGATGGACGACCTCAACCGCGTCCTGACCGACAACCTGGCCGCCGTCCTGATCGTGATGGCGGTCGCGATCGTGGTGCTGTTGGTGATGGTGATCCTGCAGTCGATCCGCGTCGGGCGCGCGGTGGATACCTATCGGCAGCTCGTGCGGGACGGCACCGGCGGTTCACTGGACGAGGTGCTGCAGTCGCACGTTGCCCGCGTCGAGGAGGTTCGGGGGCGGCTCCGTGAGATCGACGCCGTGCAGGCGACGCTCGAGCATCGGACCCAGACCAGCATCCAGCACATCGGCCTGGTCCGCTTCAACCCGTTCGAGGACACGGGCTCAGACCAGAGCTTCGCGCTGGCGCTGCTCGACGACCGGCGCGATGGGGTGGTGATCTCCAGCCTGCACGGTCGCACCAACACGCGGCTCTTCGCCAAGCCGGTGGAAGGCGGCGGTTCCAGCCACACGCTGTCCGATGAGGAGGCCCAGGCGATCCGGGTCGCCTTGGGTGGGACGAACGCCGATCGCACCTGAAGAGCCAGCCGGCCCGGCCGCGGCCGAACCCGACGCGATCGACCCGCGGCAGCGGCGGATCGCCGAACGACGAGTGACCCACGCACTGCAGCGGATCCATCGACGGGAGCCAATGGCCGAAGACATCCGGGTCGACACGGTAGTGGCGGCGGTTCGCGCCACGCCGCAGGCGTCCCCCGGCCATCGCGGATCCACACCATTGAGCCTCGAAGACGCGGGCGTGCGTCAGGTGATCGACGGGATGGTGGCGACCGGCGCCCTGGTCCGCCGCGGGCACCGTGTCCGGCTGCCCGGCCATCGGCCCGGGCTGGACCCGGTCATGCGTGAGCGCGCGGATCAGCTGCTCGACGGCCTGCGCGAGGCGGGCGCCGATGCGCCACGGGTGGATGGGCTGGCGGCGCGGCTGGGAATCACGCCGGCGGTGCTGGGCCAGCTGCGACGAAGCGGCGAGCTGGTCGATATCGGCTCCGGTGTGGACTATCCGCGCGAGGTGTGGTCGTCGATTACGGCGCGGGTGGACCGCCTGGCAACCCGCGGACCCCTGAACGTGGCGCGCGTCCGCGACGAGCTGCACACGTCCCGCCGCCACGCGGAGGCGATCCTGGCTTACCGGCGTGCTGAGCGACGTCGCCTCAGGCCGAAGCGCCGAGCCGGCTGAGCGCCTCGTCGGCGGTCGGGAGGTCGTCGCCCGCAATCTGGCGCGCCTGGCGGAAGCAGGCCGCCGCTGCCGGACGGTCGCCGCGCGCCTCGTACCGTTCCCCGAGCGAGAGCAGCAGGTCGACGCAGCGGCCCCGCAGCAGCTCGCGGCGGTCCTCGACCTGCGCCGAGTCGCCGTAGAACGGGCAATCGTCCAGGTAATCGCCGCGGTACAGCGACCGCGCCCGCTCCAGGTGCTGGAGCGCTGCGTCGGGGTCCGCGGCGGCGCTGGCGGCCGTCATCGCCTCCTCGAACGCCTGGGCGTCGGACCAGCCGATCACGTTCGGGTCGAGCCGGTATCGGTCGTTGTGGAACGTGACCGCCCTCCCACGATCACCGCTCCGCCGCGCGGGTTCGAGCGTCCCACGCAACCCCCCGAGCGTGCGGTGGAAGGCCAGGTCCGCCCGTTCCAGGTCGACATCGGGCCAGATGAGCTCAACGAACTCGTCCTTGGCCACCCCCCGCTCGCCGCGGTCGTAGAGGAAGGCGAAAACCGCCTCGGCCTGGCGGGTGCCGGCCTTTTCGCCGCCCCAGCGCTGCAAAAGCTCGCCATCGCGCTCGGCGTGGAGCGGGCCGAGCGCAAAGACATGCAGGCCCGTGGGCGCAGACGCCGCCTCGACCAGTGCGTCGCTCAGATCCGAACCACGACTGAGCACTGCCGCGCGCTCAGCCGACAACGTCTCAAGGGCCGCGGCCTGCTGGTCGTGACGCTGCGCGAGGCTCAACGACGCGGCGAGGTAGCTGGCAGCGGACGTTAGCAGGTCGGTCTCGGGCTCGGTGAAGGGAAGCTCCGTCTGTTTCGCGCCGAAGATGACCGTCCCCTCCAGTTGGTCGTGGTGACGCAGTGGCAGCCGCAGCGCCAGCGGGTCGTCCTGCGCCAGCGTGCCGTGCTTGGCCAGCTGCTCGCCGGCAGGATTCAGGACGGCGGCGCCCTTGAGGCGGAAGATGCGGGTCAGGCGGGCGAGGGCCGGCAGCACCGCCGTGTCCGGTCGCTGCGCGGTCAGTACTTCCTCACCCAGTGCCTGCAGCAACCGGTAGTAGGCGCGCTCGCGGGGCGATCGTCCGCGCACCGCGCGGCGCACCAGGTCCGTCAGCGGACCGAGCAGCGCGATCGTCACCACCAGCGCCAGGCCGGTCACGATCGGCACCTGGACGTGCAGCACCTCCTGGGTCACCCGCTCGAGCGCACCCACCAGGCTGACGAAGAGGATGACGCCGATGCCCACCACCATGGTGTATGAGAACGCGCGGCCGGCTACGTCGGTCGACATGAAGAGGCCCTGCACGAAGACGGCATAAGCGGCGAGGACCATCGATGCCGTGACGAACGACACGCCGATCCAGGCATCGCCCTCCGATATTCCCGGAAGGATGCGAAGGACGCCGCCGAGTGCCCCGACCGCAACGGTGGCGAGCGCGGCTTGCAGCTGTCGTTGGCGAGATACGTCGTCCCCGGCGACGCGCAGGGCGGCGATGATCCAGGCAAGGGCGGCACCCAATATCGCCAGGCGGGCCAGGATCCATGCCCATCCCAGGATCTCTCCCGGCAAGCCGAACGGCTCGAGATGCGGCGGCGTGACAGACAGCTGCTGATTGGGGAAGAAGACAGCCTCGAGCGCCGCTGTCCCGCACACCACGTAGGCGGCGATGAGGGCCCGTCGTTGCGCGACGCGCAGGCGGCCTTCCACGGTGAGCACCAGTGCCACATGCAACGTGGCGGCCGGCAACAGGAAGGCGGCGACATCCTCGACGGCGTTGAACGACACGTCGACACCCGAATCGGTACTGAGCCGCTGGATGATGATCGCCAGCGACCAGATCACCAGCAGGGCGGTGACGAAGGCGAAGGACCGCGAACCGCGCTGGCGTCCGGCGCGGGTCAGGACGATCAGACCCAGCCAGGTGGCCAGGATGGCGGTGACGCCATGAGCGCCGATCTCGAGCTGCTCGGCCATTGCTCCCCTCATCCTCCGCTGGGCAGCCACGTGACAGTAGCCCGCTCCGCCTGCTGGAATCAATGACTCAAATACAAGGTCTGCCGCGAGCCCGCACCGGACGCGACAGATGAGATGTCCGGTAAGCGCGCGATAAGGGTTCGGTGAATACCTCCTGGGCTACCATCGACGAAATGCCAGCGGTCGTGCCGTCCCCCGACCAGCTCCCGATTTTCGAGGAGCTGGTCTCTCCACCGGCACGGCGCCCCCGGCCGCACCTCCGCATCCAGCCGCCGCTGCTTGCGGACCTGACACCGCGCCAGCGGAAGGCAGTCACACACGGCAACGGCCCGCTGCTCATCGTGGCCGGCGCCGGAACGGGCAAGACAACGGTCATCACCCGGCGCATCGCCTGGCTGATCGCCGAAAAGCGGGCCAAGCCCTCGGAGATCCTGGCGCTGACCTTCACTGATCGAGCCGCGTTGGAGATGACCGAACGCATCGATCGCCTGGTGCCGTACGGCTACACCGATACGGTGATCAGCACCTTCCACGCCTTCGGCGACCGGCTGCTGCGGGAACACGCCCTGGAGGCCGGCCTCTCGGACCGCTCCACGGTCATGTCGCGTGCCGAGCAGGTGATCTTCATGCGCGAGCACCTGTTCGAGCTGCCACTGGACCGATACCGCCCCCTGGGCGACCCCACGCGCTTCCTGCACGCCCTGGTCACCCTGATCAGCCGCGCCCGCGACGAGGACGTCGACCCGGCCGAATACCTGGTCGCCGCCAGGGAGCTGGCCGAACGCGCGGCGGCGACGCCCGATGACGCGGCGCTCGGCGAAGAGGCGGCGCAGCAGGCGGAGCTGGCCGGGCTCTACGCGGCCTACGAGGCGCTGATGCGGGCCAATGATCGGTTCGACTTTGGCGACCAGGTAAGCCTTTCCCTGCGTCTGCTGCGCGACCACCCGGCCGTGCTGGCCGAGGAGCGCCAGCGCTACCGCTACATCCTGGTCGACGAGTTTCAGGACACGAACTACGCGCAGTTCGAGCTGGTCAAGCTGCTCGCCGGCTCAGCCACGGCCAATGTCACCGTGGTTGGCGACGACGACCAGAGCATCTATCGCTTCCGAGGCGCTGCCCTGTCCAACATCCTGGGCTTCCGCGCGGCCTTCCCACGATCCGCAAGCGTGGTGCTGAACGACAACTTCCGGAGCCGCCAGCCAATCCTGGACGCCGCGCACCGGCTCATCCGGCACAACGACCCGGACCGGCTGGAGGCGCGCGAGGGCCTGGACAAGCGCCTCGTCGCCCGGTCCCGCTTCGACCAGCCGGCCGGCGACGGCGGACCCATCGAGCTGCTGGCGTTCGACACCGGCTCGGACGAGGCCGATGCTCTGGCCGAGCGCATCGGCGGGTCGCTCCGCACGGGCCGCAGCCCGGGAGACCACGCGATCCTGGTGCGGACCAACCGCGATGCGGACCCCGTCCTGCGCGCCCTGAACATGGCGCGCGTCCCTTGGCGCTTCTCCGGCACTGCCGGGCTCTACCACCAGCCCGAGGTCAGGTTGCTGGTCAGCTTCCTGCGCGCTGTCAACGACCCGGACGATTCCATCAGCTGCTACGACCTGGCCACGTCGGAGATCTTCGGTCTCGACCCGCAGGCGGTGACCGTCGCCCTCAACGCGGCCAGTCGGCGTCGGACGCCGCTGGAGCAGTCGCTGCGCCGAGCGCGCGACGGGGAGCCCATCCGCTCCGGTCCGCAGGCCATGCAGGTCATCGAGCGGCTGATCGCCAGCCTGGATCAGCATCGCCAGCTGAGCACCGAGCGCAACGCCGGTGAGCTGCTCTACCACTTTGTCACCAGCACCGGCTGGCTGGGGCGGCTGACGCGCGAGGCGCGAGAGGGCGGGGAGGAGCGCATCGCCAACGTGGCCCGCTTCTTCGAGATCGTCCGCCGCCAGGCGGGCCTGCTCCGCGACGACCGGCTGCCCTTCCTGGTTGCGCAGCTCGACACGCTGATGGAGGCGGGTGATGACCCATCGACCGCCGACGTCGATCTCGATCATGGCGACGCGGTGCACGTCCTGACCTACCACAAGGCCAAAGGGCTGGAGTTCCCGATCGTGCACATGGTCGGCCTGGTGGACGATCGCTTTCCGACGCGTTCACGTGGCGACCTGCTGCCGCTGCCGGCGGCGCTGGTCCGGGAGCCCATGCCGGAGGACGACCAGCACCTTGCGGAGGAGCGCCGGCTGTTCTACGTGGGCATGACCCGCGCCCGCGAGGCCCTCCACCTGAGCTGGGCGCGCGACTACGGCTCGCGTACCGCGCGACGGCCGAGCCCGTATCTGCTGGAAGCGCTGGACCTGCCGCCCGCGACCCCGGTCGACCTGCTGCGCCCCAGCGTCGCGGAGCGCCTGGCCCGCAACCAGCGCGCCCAGACGCCACCCGCTGCGCCCACCAAGCCCCCGAGCCTGGGCGACCGCCAGCTGCGCTTGAGCTACGGGCAGATCAGCGACTACCTGGACTGCCCTGCGCGCTATCGGTACGCCCACGTCATCCGCCTGCCGACCGCCGCCTCGCACCAGATGGCCTACGGCCGTGCCCTGCATGCCGCTGTGCAGGCGTACCACCGCCGGCAGCTGGCCGGCCTGGCCACATCCCGCGAGGAGCTCGCGGCCGAGCTGGATGCCGCCTGGGAGTCGGTCGGCTTCCTCACCCGGCAGCACGAGGAGGCACGCCGCGCGGCGGCCCGCGAGGCGCTCGATCGCTTCTGGGACGAGCAGCAGGCTGACCCTGCCCACCCGGTGGCAGTGGAGGAGGAGTTCTCGGTGGTCATGGGCCGCGACCGGGTGCGCGGCCGCTACGACCGTGTCGACGTCGACGCTGATGGGCGAGTGGTGATCACCGACTACAAGTCATCCGACGTGCGCGACCCGGCAACGGCCGCGCGCCGCTCCAGGGACTCGCTCCAGTTGTCGCTCTATGCGCTCGCCTACGAGTCGCAGCATGGTCGCCTGCCCGATGAGCTGGCGCTGCACTTCCTGGACTCCGGCATCGTCGGCCGCAGCGCGCCAGCGCCGAAGCGCCTCGAGAAGGCTGCCGGCCAGGTGGCGTCGGTGAGCGATGGGATCCGCGCGGGTGACTTCGGCCCCAACCCGTCGCCGATGCGGTGCGGATTCTGCCCGTTCCGTGACATCTGTCCGGACGCCGCCAGATGACCCGCCCGCCCATGCGCGTCGTCCATCGGTGAGCCGCCGCACCAGGCTGGCCGTTGCCGCCCTGGCGCTGCTCGCCGTGCTGGTGACGGCGGTCCTCTTCGTCTTCGCCAGCATCGCGTGTCCAACCGACACGGCCGAACAGCCCTGCCCGGGCGCGGGCACCAACCGGGTGGTGGTCATCGGCCTGGCGGCGTTGGCGATCGGCCTGCTGGTGGTGCCCTTTGCACTGCTCTCCGAATTCGTGATCCGCGGCCGCATGCTGTACCGCGGCGCCTGGGGCCGCGCCATCCGCCGTGGGCTGCTGGCCGGCGGCGCGGTGGCGGTTGTCGGTGGCCTGCGGCTGGGCGGCGCGCTGACCGTGCCGGTGGTGATCTTCGTGCTCTTGTTGGTCGGCGCCATCGAATGGCTGGCCATCCGACGCTTCGACTCGCCGTGAGCGGCGACATCTTCGCCGGTCAGCCGACCGACGCCGACATACTGGCGGAGCTGTACGACCTGGAACACGACGCGGTTGTGGAGGACCTCGTCTTCTATCGCGAGCAGACGCGTCGCAGCGGGCCAGCGGTGCTGGACCTCGGCTGCGGCTCGGGCAGGCTGCTACGCAGCTTTGCCGCCGGCAAGGGTCGACGCATCGTGGGCGTCGACGGCTCGGGCGCGCTGCTGCGACGGGCGGAGGCGCGGATTGCCGCCGAGCCGCTGCTGGCGGCCGCTCGTGGCCAGGGCCGCCTGCACCTGGTCGAGGGCGACGTGCGGCGACTGGGCCATCTGCCGCTGGCCGGCATGCTGGGCCCGGCCGGCGCCAACCTGGTAGTGGCCGCGGGCCTCATCCCGCATCTGGACGGTCCGGAGGACGCCCTGAGCCTGTTGTCCGGCGTGGAGCCGCTGCTGGCCCCGGAGGGCAGGCTCATCCTCGACGACCTGGGGCCGGCGCTGCTGCCGAATCGGGACCTGCCGCTGTCCGTCGACTGGCGCCGCTCCATGAACGGCCAGGAAGTCGTTCGGCGCAGCCAATTGATGTGTCGGGAGGCCCCCGAAGGGCTGCGCGTGGCCTTCTCGACGATCGTCGATGTAGGACGACCCGATGGTACGATAGCGCGGTTCCCGGCCAGCCATCGACTCTGGTATCCATCGTACGACGCACTCGTCCAGCTCGTCCGGCAGGCCGGATTGGCGGTCGGGTTTGCGTACGGCTCGCACGACCTGGACCCGCCCAATGCGGCCAGTGAGCGCCGGATCCTCGTGATTCGTCGCGCCGGTGAGTGAGAAGAGCGGCTCCGGCTTCGGGGCCGCCATGGACGCAGGGTAGAGGACAACTTGGCAGCAGAACAGATTCGGCTCCTGGTGATCGAGGACGTCCCGCAGGTGGCGGCGCACATGCGCCAGCTGCTGCAGGCCCAGTCCCAGATCAAGATGCTCGACGTGGTGACCGCGGGCGAACGCGCAGTGGCGGCCGTCAGCGAGTACAAGCCCGACGTCGTCATCGTCGACGCCTTGCTGCAGGGTCGCGTCTCGGGCGGCGATGTGGCACTCGGCGTCCGGCAGGCGGAGCCCCAGGTCGGCGTCGTGATGCTGACCGTGCCGCAGAACCCTGTCATCGAGAGCGCCGAGCGCGGTGTCGACAGCGTCCTGAAGATGCCGTTTTCGGGCTTCGACCTGACCACCATCGTGCGGAAGACCCACGAGCAGCGGAGTGCGCAGTCCACCCGTGAGGGCAGCATGATGATCTCGCTGTTCTCTCCCAAGGGCGGCGTCGGGCGGACCACCATCGCCTACAACCTGGCGGTGGCCCTGGCCGCCGATCATCGGGTCTGCCTCGTCGACGGCTCCCTGCAGTTCAGCGACCTGCGCGGCCTGCTGCGGGTTCCCGCCACCGCGCCATCGATCGTGAACCTGCCGACGGACCGCATCCGCGAGGCCGACGTTTCCGACGTGGCCTGGAAGGATCCGTCCGGCGTCGATATCCTCCTGGCGCCGCCGCGGGTCGAGATGGCCGAGATGGTCACCGTCCGCGACCTGGAGAAGTCGCTCAGCATCCTGCGGCAGCTGTACCAGTTCGTGGTGATCGACACGCGTGCCGGGCTCGGCGACGACGTGCTGGTCTTCCTTGACGCGTCCGACCTGATCCTGCAGGTCCTCACCTACGACTCCATGGCGATCCGTAACCTGGCGATGGCTGGCGAAGCATTCGATGCCATCGGCTATCCAGCCACCAAGCTGGCCACCGTCCTGAACCGATCCGACTCGACCGGCGGCATCAGCAAGGCCGATGTCGAGACGGCCCTGGGCAGCCCCGTCGACTTCGAGATCGTGTCCGATGGTCGGCTGGTGGTGGCGGCCAACAACGAGGGCGTGCCGTTCGTCTCCGGTAGCCCCGATGCGCCCATCTCGCAGGGCATCAAGCACATCGCCGCCTCGCTTGGGGCGCACCTGCGCGAGCGCGCCCCGGTTCTCGCGTCCCGCTGACGCCCGCGGTGACCCGCTCCGCTGACTCCCGGCCGATCGGAGTCTTCGACTCCGGCGTGGGCGGGCTGACGGTGCTGTCCGAGATCCGCCGCCGCCTGCCGGACGAACGGACCGTCTACCTCGGGGACAACGAGCGCACCCCATACGGGCCGCGACCGGCCCATGAGGTCCGGCAGTTCACCTTGGAGTGCGTCGGATGGCTCCTGCAGCAGGACGTCAAGGCGCTGGTGCTCGCGTGCAACACCGCCACCTCGCACGCTCTCGGCGACGTGCGGGAAGGTTCGCCGGTGCCGGTGCTGGGCGTCGTGCGCCCGGGTGCGGTTACCGCCGCCGCGGCAACGCGCTCCGGGCACGTCGGCGTGATCGCGACGCTGGGGACGGTGGAGTCGGGCGCCTATCCGGCTGCGATCAGCGAGGCCGATCGGCGGCTGACGGTGCGGCAGCAGGCCTGCCCCGACCTGGTCCCGCTGGTCGAGGCCGGCAGGCTGGACGGGCCTGATGTGACCGCTGCGGTCGACGGCTACCTCGACCAGCTGCTGGCGCGCGACCCGCAGATCGACACACTCCTGCTGGGCTGCACCCACTACCCGCTGCTGCGGCCGGTGATCGAACGCCGCGCCGGCTCGAGGGTGGCGGTGGTCGACTCCGCCTTCACCACGGCGCTTGCCACCGAGGACCTGCTGGATGCCCTGGGAACGCGCGGGCCGTCGCGCCAGGCCGGGGAGTCCAGTGACGGCCATCGGATCGCCACCACCGGTGATGTCGCTGCGTTCAGCGCGGTGGCCGAGCGCGTCTTCGGCGAGCGGCTCCCCGTCGTGGAGGCGGCTGCGGTAGGAGCGCACTAGACTCAGGCGGATGACACGCAATGCCAGCCGTCTGGGGATGGGGATCGTGGTCGGCGGGCTGCTCGCCATGGGGGCCACCGTCGCGCAGCGCGAGATCATGCGGCGCGCCGGCACCCGTCTCATCGACTGGGAGACGGTGCGCGGCCTCGCCCGTCGCCGGCTGGGCGCCGACGGCGCGGCGCTTCGTCCCGAGGTCCGCGCATCCGCGGAGAGCTTCTACCGCGACGCCCTGCTGCGGATCGAGCCCCTGGTGGCGGAGGAGATTGGCGCGGATCTGCCGGCCGCGCTCGAGACACCGGCGGTGATCGATCGCCGTGAGTGGATCGACCTGAACCTGGTCACCTTCGAACAGCTCTTCGATCGGATCGAGCACATCATGGCCAGCCAGGCCGCGGCGGACACGCCGGGACGAGCGCTGGCCCGCATCGTCAACCGCTCGATCGGCAACCAGCAGCTCGGGTTCCTGATGGCGTTCCTGGCGCGCAAGGTGCTCGGCCAGTACGACATCAGCCTGCTCGCCGCGACGCCCACCGCGCGCGGCCGGCTGCACTTCGTGGAGCCCAATATTCGGGCCACTGCGACCAACATGCGACTGCCGCTCGACGAGTTCCGCACCTTCATCGCCCTCCACGAGGCCACGCACGCCTTCGAGTTCGAGGCCTATCCCTGGCTGCGGCCGCACTTTGCGGGCCTGGTGGCCGAGTCGATCGACCGGCTGGCCGCCGACTCCAGTGGGCTTGGGGCCCGCCTGCGCAGCGCGATTGCCAGTCGGGATGGCGGGCACTGGCTGGAGCGCCTGATGTCGCCGGCCCAGCTCGACACGTTCCAGCGCACCCAGGCGCTGATGTCGCTGCTGGAGGGCTACTCGAACCATGTGATGAATGCCGCCGGCGAGCGGCTGCTGCCGGGCTTCTCCCAGATCCATGAGCGCTTCGAGCGCCGCAACGTCAACCGCGGGCCGCTGGAACGGGCGATCCTGCGCCTGACCGGGCTTGACCTGAAGATGGAGCAGTACCAGGCGGGCGAACAATTCGTGGACACCGTCATCGCGTCACGCGACCGCGCCTTCATGAACCGGGTCTGGCGGGGTCCCGAGGGGCTGCCCAGCCTGGACGAGATACGGGCGCCGGCGCGCTGGATCGCCCGCATGGACGGACCGACAGCGGGGGAGGCGCACTGAGCAGCGAGCCGCTGGTCGTCCTGGCCACGCCGATCTTCGGGGCTCCACTGGCGAGCGAGCACGTCGCCCAGATCGAGGAGGTCCCAGGGGTGCGGGTGGTCGCCATCTCGCGGGAGGGCACCGTCCACGACGACGCGGAGGCCGCGTTCGGGACGGCGCGCGTCCTGCTGCGTGGCGGCGTGCCCGCCTCGGTGCTGGACCACGTGATCAGCCGCGCGCCGCGCCTGGAGTGGATCCATTCGTTCTCCGCCGGCATCGATCGCGTGGCGACGCCCGCCGTTCGGGAGCGCGAGTTGACCGTGACCAATGCCCGCGGCGTCTTCAGCCGGCCCATCGCCGAGTACGTGGTGATGATGTGCCTCGCCATCGCCCGCCATCTGCCCCAGCTGATGGAGCTGCAACGCGAGCGGACCTGGCAGCCGCTGCGCGGCCGCGAGCTGGGTGGTGTGACGGTGGGAATCATCGGCTACGGCAGCATCGGCTCCGAGGTCGCTCGACTGCTGGAGCCGTTCGGCACGCCCATTCTGGCCACCCGCCGCCATGCCGACCGCGGCGCGGCGGAGCCGAATGTCCAGCTCTTCGGCTACGACCAGATGAACGAGGTGCTCGGCGCCAGCGACCTAGTGGTGGTGGCGGCGCCGCTGACCGACGAGACCGCCGGCATGATCGGCGCCGACCAGCTACGGGCCATGCGCGAGAGCGCGTGGCTGATCAACATCGCCCGCGGCCGACTGCTTGACGAGCTCGCCCTGCGCCGCGCGCTCGAGGCGAGCTGGATCGCGGGCGCCGTGCTGGATGTCTTCACCGACGAGCCGCTGCCACCTGACTCGCCGCTGTACGACACCCCGAACCTGATCGTGACGCCGCACACCAGCTGGTCGTCCGACCAGGTCGTCGAGCGATCGGTCCACCTCTTCGTGGAGAACCTGCGACGCTTCGCCGAGGGCCAGCCGCTGGAGAACGTGGTGGACCTGGAGGCCGGGTACTAGCCGGTGCAGGTCACCATCGTCGGCCTGCCCGGGTCCGGGAAGAGCACCGTCTTCAACGCGCTGACCGGCGCGCACGCCGAGACCGGCGGCTACTCCGGGGGTCGCGCCGCGCCAAACGTCGGCGTGGTCAAGGTTCCTGATGAGCGCCTCGACCGCCTCACTGAGCTGTTCAAGCCCAGGAAGACGATCCCCGCCGACGTCACCTACGTGGACGTGGCCATTCCGGCGGGGGCCGCGCGCGAGGGCACCATCCAGCCCGATGTGCTTGCCCAGATACGTAACGCCGACGCGCTGCTGCACGTGGCGCGCGCATTCGACGCCGGCACGGCCGACCGCCCGGCCGATCCATGGCGCGACGTAGAGGAGCTGGAGTTGGAGTTCACGGTCGCTGACCTGACCGTGGTGGAAAAGCGGCTGGAGAAGCTGCGCACCTCCGGCCGCCACGGCTCAACCGCCGAGCGGGAGCAGAACGCACAGGAAGAGGCGCTGCTCGACCGGCTGTTGCCGCACCTGTCGGAAGGGAAGCCGCTCCGATCGTTCGGCCTGGATGCCGACGAGGAGCGGCGGCTGCGGGGCTTTCGCTTCCTGACCCAGAAGCCGGTGCTGGTGGTGCTGAGCATTGATGAGGCACAGCTCGCTGAGGCAGCGAAGATGGAGGAGGACGGGAGGGAACGCTTCGCCCAGCCTTCGACCGACGTGGCGGCACTGGCCGGCAAGATCGAGTCGGAGATCGCCCAGCTGCCAGAGGACGACGCGGCGCTCTTCATGGAGGACCTCGGGATCGCCGAAGCGTCGCGCGGCCGGGTCATCCGCCTGACCTATGACCTGCTCGGGCTGTTCAGCTTCTTCACCGCCGGCGAGGACGAGTGCCGCGCCTGGACCCTGTCCCTTGGCGACACGGCCGTCGACGCGGCGGCCGCCATCCACACCGATCTGGCGCGCGGCTTCATTCGCGCGGAGGTGGTCACGTACGAGGACCTGATGGCCGCCGGGACGATGGCCGAGGCGCGCCGGCGCGGGGTACTGCGCTCGGAAGGGAAGGCCTACCAGGTGCGGGACGGCGACGTTATCGAGGTCCTGTTCAACGTCTCCCGCTGATGCTCAGCTCGAGCGGTCGAGCTCCACGATCATGCTGCGGAACTCGTCGGACTGATCGACCAGGTACGTATCCGCCGCCTCGGCACCAACGCTCATCGACGCGGTCAGCTTCTCGTCGCCGATGTAGGTGAAGCCGTGGCTGCGCTCCAGCTCGCGGGCGATCGCCTCGACCAGCGTGTCCTCCTCGAAGGTCTCGACCACGTCGGCGCGCGCCTGATCGACGAGCTTGGCAAAGTCGTTGGGACTGTGCTCGGTCTCGCTGACCAGCAGCGCATCGGTCAGGAGGTCGGTCGCACCTTCGTGCAGCTCGTAGAAATAGAGGCGGGTCATGGACCGATGATAGACCGATGACCTCCGGATCGCCGTCGCCCGGCCTCGACCTGGTGGTGGTGGGCGGACTGACGGTGGACCGCTTCACCGATGGCTCCGCGGCGCCCGGCGGGGCGGTCCTGCACATCACCCGCGCGCTGGCCGCGCGTGACATGCGCGTCGGGATCGTGACCACCGCCGGCCCCGAGCCGGAGGCGCAGTCCGGCCTGGCCGAGCTCCGCGAGCTTGCGTCCTCCGTGGAAGCCACGACCAGCTCCGCCAGCATCACCTTCGGCCATGCCGAGACCGCCGCCGGCCGAGAGCTGGTGCTCGTACGTCGTGGCGGCCAGGTGCCAGTGGCCGCGGAGGCCGCTGCCGCCGTCCTGTTCGCGCCGGTGGCCGATGAGATCCCAGCGTCCGGCCTGACCGTCGGGCGCGGCGCAATGCGTGGGGCGATCTTGCAGGGCTGGCTGCGCGGCAGCGGCGAGGGCGAGCCCGTCAGGCCGCAGTCCGTGGCCGCCATGGACACCGCGCTGGTGGTGGCGTTGGGTGCGCTCGACCTGGTGATCGGCAGCAGCGAGGACCTGCGGGCTGACGGGGCGGATCCCCTGGCGCAGATCCAGGCGCTGCGCGCAACGCTCGGCGATCGCCCACCGCTGGTGGTGACCGACGGCGCGCACGGTCCCTGGCTGGACGACGGATCTGGGCCGCGTCACGTGCCGCTGGGGCGGCAGGTCGAGGGGGTCTCGACCATCGGCGCCGGCGACATGTTCGCCGCCTTCATGCTGCTGGCCCTCGTGCGATCCGCGGGCACGAGCTTGCTGGCGGCTGCAACGTCCGCCATTGACCAGGTCGCCGAGGTGCTGCAGAGCCGCGGGAACGCCTGACCGCTCGCTCAGGCGACGCGTGCCGCTCGCGCGGCACGCCGATCGGCGGCGGCAACCCAGCGCCGCAATCGCCGGACGCGAGCCTCGACGCGCAGCCTCGCCCTCCCGATGGCATCCATGCTGCCGCCGCGTCCCAGTGCAAGCGCCAGGTCAAGCACGCGCGAGGCGGCGGTCGCGGCCGCCAGCGCCCCGGCCAGGTCCCCGCGATGCC
>DATEOS010000233.1:0-2805 GCA_035273815.1 Candidatus Limnocylindria bacterium | reverse complement strand
CTCGGTCTCCAGGCGCTGGGCGAGGTCCGTGGTGGGCACGTCCAGACCGGTCCGTCCGCTACTGCGCCAGACGATCCCGGCCACCGGCGCGCCGCGCTCAGCGGCCGCGGCGAACGCCTGCTGCCAGGCGGTCGGGTCGGTCGCCTGCTCGACGACGACGGCTCCGGGCATCGATGACGCCAACGCGTCGTGCCCGGCGATCAGCCAGGTGCCGTTGGCGAGGGCCTCGTCCTGGGCCTCGTCGCCGGTTCCCGGCGCCGCGCCCTCTTGCCAGCCCACCGTGTACAGCAGGCGGGTCGAATCGCCTCCGAGGCCACGCAGCAGCGCCTCACGCGGTGCGCGCTTGACGGTGAACTCGCGGATGCCGCCCAGCCGATGCCCGTCGCGGTCCACGAAATCGATGTCGAAGACCAGGGTTTCGCTGTTGAGCGGGCCCTCGTGCCAGCGCGCCCGGCAGTAGAACCGGCGCGGCATGTTCGCCTGCACCTGGACCTGCCCGTAGCGCAGCGGCAGGAACAGGTCGGTCAGGCCCTGCTCGGCCGCCAGCACCGCCGGGAACGCCGGGAAGGCGACACCCGTGCAGAGGTCGAGCAGCACCGGATGGATCGGCTCGCTGCCCAGGTGCTCGGCGAGGTCCTCACCGACCGAGACATCGCCGATGGCCTCACCCTCACCGACCCACAACGACTTCAGCGAGGTGGACCAGGTGGGGCCCCACGCCAGTTCCATGTCGTTGAAGATCTCGAACAGTTCCTGGGGCCGGGTCCGGTTCATGGCCTCGACGGCCTCATCGGGCGCGACCTCGGACAGCGCCTCGACCCCGTCCGCGCCCGCACCCAGGCTGCCGTCCGCGTTCAGCGACCACTCGGCGTCACGCACCCCGTAGGGCCGGCTGTGCACCTGGAACTTCCACCCGTCGTCGGTCGGGTGCAGGGTGAGCTGAACCTCACGGGAAGCCTTGTCGGGCAGGATGATCGGCTCGTAGAAGTAGACGTCCTTGACGTGCGCCGGAGCGCCCGCGGCAGCCAGTGCCATCGCCGCGTAGGTCGCACCGGGCACCACGACGGTGCCGTAGATGACGTGATGTGCCAGCCACGGCTGCGTCTTGACCGAGAACACATTGCTGTACACGGTGTCCCCGGAGGCCAGATCCTTGGCGCTGCCCAGGATCCCGGACGTCGACACCGTCCCGGAGCCCATTCCCACCACGGCGGCCTTGGGCCAGTAGCGGCGGCGCTGGAACGGGTAGGTGGGCAGCTCGAGCCGGTTCGCCGCCTGGTGTGTCGCGGCGAAGTCGGGCCGGTGCCCGCTGATGTAGGCGGTGGCCAGCGCCTCGGTGATCTGGCGCTGGGCATTGGCGCCCTTGCGCAGGGACACGATCGTCCGGGGCGCCGCCGCGGAGTCGGGCCAGCTCTGCAGTGCCGCGGCGGTGAGGATCGGCTGCGGACCGATCTCCATCAGCACCGAGCAGCCCAGGGCCGCGACCGTGCGCACGCTCTCGGTGAACTGCACCGGCTGGCGGGAATGCCGCCGCCAGTACTGGGCGTCGATCGGGGTCTCGGCCGTCAGCACCGTGCCGGTCCGGTTGCAGACCAGCGGCAGGGTGGGCGTGGCGTACTCGAATTGCCCAGCGAACGACTCGAATTCGTCGAGCACCGGATCCAGCAGCTCGGAGTGGAAGGCGTGGCTGGTCTCCAGCCAGGTGCAACGCGCACCCTCACCGGTGCAGGCGGCGACGATCTGCTCGAGGTCCTCACCCGGCCCGGACAGCACCGTGTTGCGGCCGTTGTAGGCGCCGACCGAGACCCGTCCGAACGCCTCCGCGGCATGCTCCACGTACTCGGGATCGGCGAACACGGCGACCATCCGGCCGCCGGCGGGCAGGCTGCCGAACAGCCGCCCACGTTCGGCGATCAACCGGGCCCCATCCTCCAGGCTGAGGACACCGGCCACGCAGGCCGCGGCGTACTGGCCGACGCTGTGGCCGAGCACGACGTCGGGTTCGATGCCCCACGACTGCCACAACCGCGCCAGTCCCATTTCCACGGCGAAGATGGCCGGCTGGGCAAACGAGGTGTGCTTCAACGTTTCCGCGGCCTCCCGGCCGGTGTCGAAGATCGCATCCAGCAGCGGCCGGGACAGCATGCCGTCCACCGCCTGCGCGCACTTGCGGACCGTCTCGGCGAACACCGGTTCCGACTCGTACAGCTCGCGCGCCATACCGGGGTACTGGCTGCCCTGCCCGGGGAAGAACCACGCGGTGGTGGGCGGGTCGGTGCACTCACCGCGCACCACGCCCGGCCGCAGCCGGTTGGCCACCAGATCATCGAGCAGCATCTTGGCTTCGGGGACCGTATTGGCGACCACCGCGGCCCGGTGCTCGAAGTGCGACCGTCCGGCGCCCGCCGTGTAGGCCACATCGGCGATCGAGGCGTCGGGATGGGTTTCCAGCCAGGTCGCGTACCGCTGCGCCAACGCCAGCAGACCCTGCGACGAGCGTGCCGACAGCGGCAGCACGCTCAGCGGTTCCTTGGCGGCCGCCGTACCGTCGGCGTCGTCGGCCACATCGTCTGGCGTCGCCGAAAGGGGTTGCGGCGCTTCCTCGATCAGGACATGGGCATTGGTGCCGGTGAACCCGAACGCGCTGATGCCGGCGCGGCGCGGCTTGCCGTTGGTGAGCCACGGCGTCGGCTTGTCCACCACCTGCACGGGCAGGTCGGCCCACGGGATATGCGGGGAGGGATTCTGGAAGTGCAGGGTCTGCGGCAGCAACTCGTTCTGCAGCGACAGCACCACCTTGACCAG
>DATEOS010000232.1:0-3459 GCA_035273815.1 Candidatus Limnocylindria bacterium | reverse complement strand
GACCACCGAGAGCCGGCACGTGCGTCCCTCTTTGCCGGTGTTCACGCTACCCTAGCAGTCCTCGTGCGGCCGGAGGAGATGGTTCCTCTTGCGTGGCATCGCGCGGGCACGTGCCCCGTGGAAGCAACAGTCATGAACGAGCCCTCCTCAGGTCTACGGGCGCGAGGCGATGTCACCTGACTGCCTCGGTGCCGTTGCAGATCGTCCCTCCCGTGCCGGGGCGCGGTAAGTCCAAGGGTCGTATCAGGCCGGGACGTCTGTCACCACGTAGTCGCCGTTGCTTGCCTAACCCTCGGCCGCGGACAGGGGAGCAGCCGGTACGCGCTGGCGACGCGTCATCCACGCGACGGTCAGCGACGCGATGACGTAGCCGCTCCCCTGGACCACCAGCAGCAGCACCACCGGCACGACCTGGCCCAGGAAGCCCGCCCCGATCGCCCCGACAAGCGACCCTGCTGCCCCCACGGCGCCGAGCGCCCCGATCACGCGTCCGCGATGGCTATCCGAGGCCAGCGTCTGCTCCAGCGTGGCGATGCCCGCCATCATTGCCGCGCCCGGGACGCCGACCACCACCATCACCACCAGCGCCGGACCGATGTAGGGGTAGATCGCCGGGTAGGTGAACAGCCCCAGGTCGATCAGCCCGAACACCAACGACCCCAGAATCACCAGGCGCAGCGGGTCGAGGCGTGAGCCCAGGCGCCCGATAACGATGGCACCCGCCAGGCCGCCGATCGCCTGCGTGGACAGCAGCAGGCCATATCCGGTCGCGTCGGAGTTCAGCGCATCGGTCGTCCATGGCACGAACAGGGTTGCGGTCAGCCCCTCACCGATCCGCGTGATCGCGAAGAACACGAGCAGCGCTCGAAGCACCGGGTGATGGAGAACCGTCCGCAGGCCATCCCGCCACTCGACCAGGACGCGCCGCCAGGCGTTGAGCGCCTCGTGCTCCAGCGAGTCGTGGCGCTCCGCGCGCCCGTGCGCGGTGCGAATGGAGGCGATCAGCGCCGCGGCCAGCAGGAACGAGACGGCATCGATCGCCGTCACTGCCACCAGCCCGCCGGTCGCCACCACGATCCCGCCGATGGCCGGTCCGATCAGCCGTGCCAGGTGGTTGTTCAACCCGTTCAACGCGTTCGCGGTCACGAGATCGTCGTCGGGATTCTCGAGGAGGTTGGGGAGCAGGGCTCCCTCGGCCGGCGTGAACAGCAGCTCCAGGCTGCTGCCGGCGAAGAGGACGACGTAGGCGATCCAGATGCCCAGAGCGTCGATCGCCAGCAGCGGCAGCAGGATGACTGCCATGGTCAGGTTGATGACCACCATCAGGCGCTGGCGGTCCCATCGGTCCACGAATACGCCGGCCACCGAGCCGAGCAGGATCGACGGGATGAGGAACGCGAGCACCATCGCGCCAGTGGCCAGCGTCGACCCGGTCCTGCGGTAGATCTCGAACGGCAGGCCGACGATCAGGATCCAATCGCCGGTCATCGAGATCAGCCCGCCGAACCACAGCTTGGCGAAGTTGGGCTGGCGGAGGATTCGCAGCATCGGCCCCCGATTATCATGGCTCGGCCCATGGCCGAACTGCCCGCGGGCTTCAGTGCCCGTCCCGTCGAAGTCGAGCGAGACGTCGAGGCGATCCTCAAGATGTGCCGCGCCGCGGCGATCGCCGAGTACGGGTCGCCCGACATCGACGAGCGCATGATCCGCGGCGCCTACCAGCTGCCCGGCCTGGACCACGACCGTGACACCCTGCTGGTGCTGGACGAGGAGGGTCGGGCGGCCGGGACGGGCGTCTATTTCGACGGCGACACGCAGCACATCGCTCCGTACCTCTTCTTCCGGGCGCAGCCCGACCTTGCCGCGAGCCCGGTACCCGATGCGCTGCTGCGCTGGGGTGCGGAGCGTGCCGCCGGCAACGTGCACCGTGCACCGGAGGGAGCGCGCGTGGCCCTGCACGCCGACACCGCGGCCGTGAATGACGACATCGTGGCCGCCCTTGAACGCAACGGCTGGCATCGCGACCGGGTCGACTGGACGATGGAGATCGACCTCGAGGCCGCTGCCCCACTGCCAGAACCGCAATGGCCGCCGGGGATCACGGTCCGCACCGCGGATGCCGCGAACCTGGAGCGCGATGCCCGACTCCTGCACGAGACAGAGAAGGAGTCGTTCAGCGACCACTACGGCTACACGCCCCAGTCCTTTGAGGAGTGGTGGCACTTCCGAACGCAGTTCAACGAGCCGGAGCCGGAGCTCTGGCTGCTGGCCATGGATGGTGGCGACGTGGCCGGTATGGCGCTGGTGGCATCACATCGCGCAGGCCAGCCGGACCTGGGCTGGATCAGCTCCGTTGGTGTGCTGCGGCCATGGCGCCGGCATGGGCTGGCGCTCGCACTGCTGCGCCACGCCTTCCGGTTGCTGGCGGAGCGGGGCAAGCCGCGAGCCGGCCTGGGCGTCGACTCGCAGTCGCTGACCGGCGCCACACGCCTCTACGAGAAGGCTGGGATGCACGTCGTGCGCGAGTTCTACGAGTACGAGCGCGTGATCCGCGCTGGCACAGAACTGCGCACGACCGCGCTCGATTGAGAGGCAGGATGCCGTTCGCTATACTGCGCGTCCGATCGGCGGTGCACCACGTGCCGGTCGGTATCAGTGGGTAGGTTGAGCAGGTGGTGAGCTCCGCTGACTGTAGATCAGCCGTCTTCGACTGTGGGGGTTCGATTCCCTCCCTGCCCACCATCAAACATCGGTCCGGGACAGGTGAATCCGATACCTAGATTTACCTAGATAGACCGATGGTTGCCCAGACTCCGGACGTTCGGCGAGAATCACGGCGCGCCCACGTAGCTCAGTAGGCAGAGCACTTCCTTGGTAAGGAAGAGGTCTCCGGTTCGAGCCCGGACGTGGGCTCCATCTCAGGGCAGGTAGATGGAGGCCGTGAGCACAGCGCGTGAACCCGAACGTCGTCCTTCCGTTCCTCTCGTCGCTCCTCTCGTTCATCTTCGCCATCCTGGTCGTCGACCAGTGGCTGCGGCGGCGTCAGCCTTACCAGCTGGTCTGGGCGATCGGCCTGCTGTGGTACGGCATCAGTGCCGGCACCGAGTTCCTGGGTGGGGCCTACGGCTGGAGCGAGCCGCTGTATCGGGTGTGGTACCTGATCGGCGCCTTCGGCGTCGCCGCCTATCTTGGCCTGGGCACCGTCTGGCTGTTGCGCAACACACGCTTCGGCTATTTCGTCGCCTTCAGCGTCTTCGCCGGCGGCCTGTTCAGCATCCTGGCCGGGCTGGCGCGCGCCAAGGAGGGCGATCCGGCATCGGCGGGGACGGTGCTGACGGTCGTGGCCGTGTGTACGGTGGCGGCGGTGGCACTGACGGTGACCACGCGCCTGCGCCGCCAGGCGGTGGCGCCGCTGGCGACCGGCATGCTGGTGGCGGCCTCCGCCGTGGTGGCCTTCCT
>DATEOS010000231.1:0-3556 GCA_035273815.1 Candidatus Limnocylindria bacterium | reverse complement strand
TGGTAGTGGCCGATGGTGCGGCCCAGGAACGTTCCCACGTACGAGCCGGCGATGCCCAGCAGGATGGTGATGATCCACCCACCCGGATCCTTGCCCGGAGTCAGGAACTTCGCGACGACGCCGGCGACGAGGCCGATCAGGATCGTGTATAGCACGGATACCTCTCGAGGGGGAAAACGGAATGTGCGCCGCGGCGAGCCGACCCGCAAGCAGATGTCAAACCTGCTCCCCCGCTTCTACCAGGGACATGCTCCAGCGCTGGTAGCCGCGCAGGCACAGCAGGAGGAAACACCCGTACAGCACGGCCGTTGGGAGCAGGTGCTTCGACCAGTATACCCCGATCGCGATCACATCGATTGCCGCCCAGAGAAGCCAGTTCTCCAGGTACTTCTTCGCAAGCATCCATTGCGCCACCAGGCTGAACACGGTGATGCCCGAGTCCCAGTAGGGCAGGGCCTGATCGGTGTAGCGGTGGAGCACCGTACCAAGCACAATGGTTCCCACCGTCCCCACGATCAGGCAGTTCACCAGCACGCGCCGGGGAGTGCGGCTGACGGCAAGCCCGGACTTGTCCTCGCCACCCCGAACCCACTCGTACCATCCGTAGAACTGCAGCGCGAAATAGATGACCTGGAGGCCGGCATCGGCGTACAGCTTGACCCGGGCGAACACCGCGAAGTAGAGCGCGACCATCACCGCGCCGACCGGCCAGCCGCGCCAGTCTTCGCGCACATTCAGCCATACGCTGATCAGGCCCAGCGCCGCCGCCACCCATTCGACCGCGCCCATTGCCTAGTCCGCCGGGCGCCCGAGCGCTGCCGGCGCCTTGACCCCGCCAACCAGCCCGGCGAGGAGGAGCAGCGTCAGCACGTACGGAAGCATCAGGAAGAGCTGATAGGGCACGGCCAGTCCCATCGCCTGGAAGACGAACTGCAGGGCAGTCGCCGCGCCAAAGAGCAGCGAGGCCGCCAGCACACCGACCGGATGCCACCGACCGAGTACCACGATGGCGATCGCAATGAAGCCCCGCCCCGCCGTCATGCGTTCGGCAAACGTGCCGACCTGCGCCAGCACCAGGGTCCCGCCGGCGAGTCCGGCGAAGGCGCCGCCGGTGAGCGTGGCGGCGAACTGGAGGCGGCGGACAGGCACGCCGGCAGCACGCGCATGCTCCGGCGATTCACCCACGGCGCGAAGCGCCAGTCCGGTTCGAGTGCGGAACAGGAACCACCAGCACAGCGGCACCGCCAGCAGGGCGATGTAGGTCGTGACCGGCTGGTTGAAGAGTGCGGGCCCGGCCAGCGGCACCTTGGCCAGCCCGGGGATGGGACTCGCGCCCAGCGTCGGCAGCGTCAGCCCCGCGCCAGCCGACCCGAATGCCGCCTGATACACCGCACCGGTGACACCGACCGCCAGCAAGGTGGTGGCGGTGCCGGCGATGATCTGGTCGGCGCGGGCACCGATGGCCGCGAGGGCGAAGATGCTCGCGAGGAGCAGCCCCGCGACCACGCTGGCCGCGAGCCCGGTCCAGGTTCCACCCGCCGAGGCGCCGATGGCGGCGGCGAGGGCGCCGGTCAGCATTGCACCTTCCACCCCGAGGTTGATGACACCACCGCGCTCGGAGAGCATCTCGCCCAGGGCTGCGAGCAGCAAGGGTGTTGCGATCCGGACCGCGGCACCAAGAAAGCCATCGATGATGCCCGCGTCGATCATGCCGACACCACGTCACGCCGCCGCGAGGAAACCGCATCAGCCAGCAACACGGCGAGGATCGTGACGGCTTCGGCCACGTACACTGCGACCGGTGGCACCCCGGCATCGCGCTGCATCGCCCCCGCTCCCGCCTCCAGCGCCCCGAACAGGATGGCACTGACCACGATGCCCACTGGAGACTGGCGCGCCAGCAGCGCCACGGCGATGGCGGTGAACCCGTATCCCGGTGACAGGTTGGGATAGAGCGCGTAGCTCACTCCCCCCACTTCGACCCCGCCCGCAAGCCCGGCGAGCGCACCCGATACCAGCAGGGCGCCGGCGCCGATTCGCTCCACCCGTAACCCGCCCGTGACGCGGGCCGCACGCGGGCCGCGACCCACTGCACGCAGCTCGAACCCGATCATCGTGCGGCGGAAGACGTACCAGGCCAGCACGCAGCAACTCAGTGCCAGCACGATGCCGAGGTGCAGCCGGGTGCCGGGAAGGACCGGCAGCCGCACTGCCGTCGGCAGCTGGTCGCTCTGGGGATAGATGTGCTGGGACTCCTGCAGCGGTCCCTGCACCATGAAGCTCACCAGCGTCTCGGCCACGAAGTTGAGCAGCAGCGTGCTGATCACCTCGAGCACACCGAACCGGAGCCGCAGCCAGGCCGGGACCGCCACCCAGGCGGCACCCGCGACAAACGCGACCGCCAGCATCACCGGGATCGCGATCACGCCGGGCCAGCTGCCGAGCTTGAGGCCGATCCACGTGGCCGCGATCGCGCCGAGATAGAACTGTCCTTCTCCCCCGATGTTGAGCACCCCGGCCCGAAGCCCGAGAGTGAAGCCGAGTGCGATCAGCATGAGTGGAACGGCCCGCACGAGCGTCCCCGAGCTGAACGCATACCAGCTGCCGAAGGCGCCCCGGAACATGGCGCCGAGCGCAGCCGCCGGGTCGTAACCGCTCAGCGTGAAGAAGATGGCGAGCACCGCGAGACCGGCCCCGAGCGATGCGACCGGAAGCAGGATACCCGCGACTCGCGAGTCAGCGCGCACGCGCGGCGCTCCTCATGCGGCGCCGCCCAGCATCATCGAGCCGATCTCCGTGCGTGACGCTCCTGGCCGCGCTTCACGGAGCGTGCCCCGCGTCATCACCACGATGCGCTGCCCCAGCATCATCACTTCGTCGAGGTCGCTGGAGTAGAGCAGGACCGCGACGCCTCGCGCCGCTGCGTCCCGGATACGGTCATGCACGGCACGCGCGGCCTGGACGTCGAGTCCCCGCGTCGGGTTCTCCGCGATGATGACATTGGGTTCGCGCTCGAGGGCCCGTGCGATCACCAGCTTCTGCTGGTTGCCGCCGCTCAGGCTCGCCGCCCGCGCGTCCGGTCCCGATGTGCGTACCCCGAATTCCTCGATCATCGCTGCCGTGCGCCCTCGCGCGGCTCTCCAGTCCAGTCGGCCTCTCCTCACCCAGCTCGCCGAACGCCCGAGGCCCAGCACCACGTTTTCGGTGACCGACAAGTCGGGAATCAATCCCTCCGTGGTGCGATCCTCGGGGACGAACGCCAGGGGCCGCGACACTTCGCGCGTGCCCCGGAACACCGGCAGCACCCCCGCGATGGCGCGCAGCAGTTCCCGCTGGCCGCTCCCCTCGATCCCGGCGACCGTGACGATCTCGCCGGCCCGGATACCGAGCGATGCCTGCTTCACCGCCATGCCGAGGCCCGATTCGCGGGCGACCTCGAGTCCCGCCACATGCACCCGTCGCTCCGCGTCCTCGATGAGGAACGCCGCGGGCGATGGTTCCTCCAGCAAGGTCGCATCGCCGATCATCGCCTGCGTCAGGTCCCGCGCCCCAAGGC
>DATEOS010000230.1:0-13760 GCA_035273815.1 Candidatus Limnocylindria bacterium | reverse complement strand
CTCGCAGGGGTCAGCCGGTCCCGCCTCCGAATCGTCCGGCGCCAGGACCAACGGCAACGGCGGCTCGCACGAGCTGAGCCCGTTCCGCGAGCTGCTGTCCGAGTTCCGGAACCTGACCGAGCGCTATGGGCAGGCGTTGCTGGCGCTTGGCGAGGCGCGCGGCGAGGTGGCGGCGCTGCGCGGCCGGGTAGAGCTGCTGGAGGCGCGCATGGACCTGCGCCTACCCAGCACCCCATCCACGCCGACCGTCGCCTGGGCGATGCCCGAGTTCTCGGTCGAGGAAGGGGTCGCTTCGCCAGGCTCTGAGGCGGAGATGTCCGTCGTGGACGACGCGGCATCGCCTGAACTCGATGAGGCCGTGGCAGGGGAGGATGAGCCGGCCGCCGAACCGATGATCGACCTGGTCGAGGAGGCGATCATCGCGGAAGAGTTGCTGGCAGAAGAGGAGCCGATGGCCGAGCCCGAATTCGATGAGATCGCCGCCATCGACGCCACGCCCGACGAGCCCGCGCTCGGCGATGCCCCACTGCAAGGGGAGGCGCTCGAGGAAGAGGCGCCGGAGGTGGTGGCGGTCGCGGTGGAGGCAGGGGAGCCCGAGACAGAGATGGTGCTGGGGGCGGAGGAGGAGCCATCCGGAGCATCCGCCGCGCCGGAGCCGGAGGAGGCGGTCGAGGAACGGTCAGAGGCCCCCCGGCCCCGCTCCCGCGGAGGCAGGGCGGCGACGGCCGCCTTCGCGGCTGCCCTGGCCCGCGCCGACGACCCGACCATTGCCGAGCTGCCGGGTGCCGAAGAGACGGCGGCCGCTCTGGCCGCCCTGCAGCGCAACATTGATGCGTCCCGCGCGACGCAGGCCCTGCCGGACACCGAGGCGGTCGCGACCGAATCGCCCGAAGCTGTGGACGAGCCAGAGGCGATTGCCAAGCCTGAGGCGATTGCCGAGCCAGAGGCGATTGCCGAGCCGGAACCCGTCGCGGAGCCGGAACCTGTCGCCGAGTCCACCCTGGTGGCGGAAGCCGCCGCGTTGGCAGCGACCGACGAGACGCCCGAACCGGAGCCGCCAGCCGAGGCAGAAACGCCGCAGCCACCGGAGCCATCGGTCCCGTCCTACTACTCGACCGATGTTGTCGATCCCGACTGGTTCGCCGATGGAGACTTCAGCTGGCTCGAGGCCGCGCAGGCGGAGGCGATGCGGCTCGAGGCGGAGCGGTCGCAGGCGCCTGATGCGCCTGCCGTGCCGGCAGCCGGCGTTGTTGAGGCGACGGTTGAGGAGGAAGCAGCGGAGTCGGACGGCGAGCCGGCTGAGGAGGAACCCGCGGAGTCGGACGGCGAGCCGCAAGAAGCCGTGGCGGGGCAGTCCGTGGCGGAGGAGCCCGCGGCCGAGGAGCCTGTGGCCGAGGAGCCCGCGGCCGAGGAGCCAAGGGTCGTGGAGCCCGTGGCTCAAACCGAAGTGCCCGATCCCGAGCCGGAGCCAGCGATGCCGTCCGATGAGCCTCACGACGAGGGTGGCGACCTTCGTGCGGTTCCCATCGAGATGAGTGACGACGCAGGGGGTGTTGTCGCGGACGTGGCATTCGGCGAGCACCCCGACACGGGGGCCACGGCGCCCGACGTCGTGCATGACCAGTTCGCACCGACCGTCGAGTCACAGGCGATGGCCGAAGAGGAAGCGCGAACCGCCATCCAGGACGCATTCGAAGAGTCACCGGGCGGCCACGAAGAGGAGTCGCCGCTGGCCGCGGATACCACCGTCGCAGTGGCCACAGCCGTCGCCGAGCCCGAGCCGGACCTCGAGGTCGATGCCGCGGAGGATCTGGCCGACGACCTCGGCCATGAGGCGCCTGCCGCGGCGGGCGAGCATGAGGCCGACGTCGAGGCGGAAGCGATCCAGGAGGCGTTCGAGGAGCCGATGCCCGCGCCCGACTGGTCGGCGGCGGAGCCGGAGGCGACGCCCACGGTCGTCGAGCCTCCCGCGATCGAGGACGCGCCGCGCGCGGCCGACGAGTCTCCGCAGACCACCGCGGCAGCGGCGGCCATGTTCCGCGCACCGGAAGAGTTCATCGCGCCGTCCGCACCGCCGGCGCCCGTTCGCCTGCCCGACCCGGCGTCGCCCACGGGAAACCAGCCCACTCCCACACCCGGCGAGGAGCCGCTGATGTGGCTGGGTGAGGAATTCGAGGAGGCCGACCTCGAGGTCGCCGCCCAGGGCTGGCGCAGCCCCGACGCCACGCCGACCGTGCAGTCAGGACCCACGCCGGTCCTGGAGCTGTCCGACGCGGAGCTTGCGCAGCTCGCGGAGGACGAGGGATGGGACGCCGACGAGGTGGAGGCGATCAGACGCCTGCTCGGGCGCCAGTCGGATGCACCGCCGCCGGAGCCGTTCTCACCTGCCACGCCTGCGCGCGACGCCGATCCACAGGGCACGCCGTCAGTGGGCGATCAAGCCGCATCCTTCAGTGGTGGATCTGCGGCGCCGCCGGCAACCCCCGCGTCGCCGCCCGGCCTCGCCGACACGGGCGAGACACCGCAGTCGTGGTCGCCGCGGCCACCGGGCAGCGCATCGGGCGGCGAAACCAATGAGTCCATCGATCCAGAATGGCTGGAGGGTCGCTCCGGCGCCGCCGCCGACGCCTATCGGCGCCTGAGGAAGCTCTTCCCGAACTGACTCGCGGGTTCAGCCGTTTCCAGCCAGCTCCTCCAGCTCGCCGCGCAGCGCCGTGAGGTCCGTGTCCTGCTTCGCCCACTCCGCAAGCTCCGGATTGAGCTCAAATGCGCGGCGCAGCAGGGGTCGTGCCTCGTCCAGCCGGCCGGCGAGCGCCTGGAAGCAGGCAATGTTGTACGCGGCTGCGGCGGCGTCCTGATCCGGCAGCTTCCCGCCTTCCACGAGCTGTTGCGTCTCGTCAAGGTAGGCGGTGATCCGCGAGGCATCCGCGCCGACGCCCGCCTGCTGGACCCAGCCAAAATGCTCGAAGGCATGGTACGGCCCGTTGCCGAAGGTTCCCTGGATGAGCCGCTCCGAGGCGGCCAGCGCATCCGGGTCGGTCGCCGAGATCTCGCGGATGAGGCGCTCGCTGACCTCATCGGCCTCGCGACTGATCGCCTCCCAGTCCCAATCGGCCCGCGCCGCCTGCTGCTCGTCATTGATCGCCTGGATCTGCTCGTCCGACATCTCGGCCGGCTCCTGGCCGCGCCGCGCATCGGCGTAGCGATTGGCCTGGCGTGCCTTCCACGCGGTCAGGTGCGCCTGGTGATCCTTCGGCGACCAGTCGCCTTCGCGCAGTGGGCGGTCGCGGACATCAGGGTCCAGCCCGCCGAAGACATCGCGCTCGGCGTCGCGCATCGACCGCAGCAGGGCAGCCAGCGTGCCGGTCAAGTCCGTGGTCATGGATCCTCCTTCAGGCGCTCGGTCCAATGTGGAAGCCGAGCCGCCGCGGCAGCGCGGTGAGCTGGCGCAGCCACCATGGTGCCTGACGGCCCTGCATCTCGCGGGCCTCGCGACTCACGATCGCCTCCCGGATCACGCGGGCGCCAAGGTAGCGGAAGGGCTCCGGCGGCAGTCGATGCGGCGGTGGGCCCACCAGGCACAGCCGCGTGATCGGCTCATCGGACCCGAGCGCCAGGGCGGCCAGCACGCGTCCGGCCAGGTGGGAGGGCGCCACCCCGTTGCCCGAGTAGCCGAGGGCGTAGTGGACGCCGCCGCCCTTGAGCGTGCCGAAACGGGGCAGATGGTCGCCGCTGACATCGATCGGTCCGCCCCAGGCATCAGTCAGGCGCACGTCGGCCAGCCGCGGGAAGAGGGTGCGGAAGGCCGCTGCCGCACGGCGGGCCGACCCGACGTCATCCGTGAACGAACGACCGATCCGGCCGGCGTAGCCGGGCACGCCGCCGCCGGACCCCATGGCGATCCGGCGATCACGCGTGACGTGGAAGTACTCGACGTTGAAGCGCGCCGTGTAGATGGACTCGCCGCCCGTCCAGCGCAGCTCCGCCAGCCGCTCCGCCGCAATCGGTTCCGACCGCACCATGTAGCTGCCCCAGGCCAGGATGGACCGATGGAACGGTCGCCATCCTGCCCCCCAGGCGTTCACGGCCAGGATCACCTGCTCGGCGCTGAGCCGCTGCGTCCCGGCCGCCGTGTCGACATCCAGCGCGGTTCGTGGGCCATCCCGGTGCACGCGCGGCCGAACCGTGCTCTGCTCGTGAATGACGACGCCTCGTTCCAGCGCCACGCGGCGCAAGCCTCGCGCCAGCAACGCCGGCTGCACGGTGGCCCCGTCCCGCATGAACGCGCCATTCCGGAAGCGCGGGGAGGCGCAGCGCGCCTGCACCTCGTCCGCGGTGAGGGGCACGAACTCTTCGGGCACCCCGAGCCGCTGCGTCACCGCGACGGAGCCGAGCGGGCGGTCATCGTGCGGCGCGGTGGTGGAGACGACAAGCATGCCGGCGCGGCGATAGTGAGCATCGACACCGTGCTGCTCGCACCACGCCCCGATCCGGTGTACCGATTCCGACAGCGCGCGCGCGGCGGCCAGGGCAGGCTCGGCGCCGTACAGCCCCGCGAGCGTATCCAGCTCGTCCCACCAGGCGTTCACGAAGCCCCCGTTGCGCCCAGACGGGCCGCCGCCGCAGATGTCCTGCTCCAGGAGCACCACCTCGAGCTCGGGTGCGCGCTCCTTGATCTGGAGAGCGGTCCATAGCCCCGTGTAGCCGCCCCCCACGATGGCGACGTCGCATGAGCGATCGCCCGCGAGGCCCGGCAGCGGTGGAGGGTCGCCCTCCGCGGCCAGCGCCTCGCGCAGCCAGGGGCTGCGCACGCCTCCGCCGGGGCGCAGGGCGAGGTCGTCGGAGGTGAGGAGTGGATCGGGCATCTGCAGCGGACGATAGCGCCGCAGCCGCCGTCAGAGGTGGTCCTCGCGCGTCGATTGACGCGAATGGTTTGCAGCAATACAATCATTCGCGTGACAGGAACTATTCAGAGAAGCCAAACCACCGGCGAGGCTCTGCTCGGCGAGCTGGGATCGGTGCTGGCCGGCGAGAAATCCGCGTTCGCCGCCCGTTGCCACGAACGCTCGATCAGCATGGCCCACGTCCTGGTGATGTTTGTCATCGACAAGGCCGGCCCGATCCCCATGACGCGCATCGCCGAGCTGATCGGCTCCGGCCTGCCGACGGCGACGGGACTGGTCAACCGCATGGTCGAGCGCGGGCTCGTTCGCCGCGAGCACGACACCCGTGACCGCCGCGTCGTCCTCGTCAGCCTCACCGAGGAGGGAGCCGCGGAGGTCCGCGAGCTCCATGAGGCGCGTCAGCGCCGCATGGCCGCCGCCATCGCCCAGCTTTCCGGCCCGGAACAGGACAGCCTGCTGGCCGGCATCCGATCCCTGCGCTCCGCGCTGGAGCGAATCAACCAAGGAGACGAAACCCGTTGACTGTCGCAGCACAGAGCGCCGCTCCACCGGCGCAGGACGCCACCTTCGCCATCGACCGCCGTGCCCGCTTCGAGATCCTGGGCGCGGTCATGCTGGCCCTCTTCCTCGCAGCACTCGACCAGACCATCGTCGGGACGGCCATGCCGCGCATCCTCACCGACCTGCGCGGCACCCAGCTCTACACCTGGGTAGTGACCGTCTACCTCCTGACCAGCACCGTCAGCGGACCGCTGTACGGAAAGCTGTCCGATCAGTTCGGCCGCCGGCCGATGCTGATGATCGGCATCAGCATCTTCCTGTTCGGATCGTTCCTCTGTGCGCTGTCCCAGGAGATGTGGCAGCTGATCCTGTTTCGCGGCATCCAGGGCCTGGGCGCCGGGGCGCTGTTCCCGATCAGCCTGGCCGTCATCGGTGACCTCTTCAGCCCGCGCGAGCGCGGCCGCTACCAGGGTCTGTTTGGCGGCGTCTTCGCCGTTGCGATGCTGATCGGTCCGTTCCTGGGCGGCTTCCTGACCGACAACTACAGCTGGCACTGGATCTTCCTCGTCAACATCCCGGTCGGCCTGGTGGCCCTGGCCGTCATCGGACGCCTGCTGCCCGGCATCAAGCACCCGGAGCGGGTGGTCTCAATCGACTACCTGGGTGCCGCGCTCTTTGCCGGTGGCGTCGTCCCGATCCTGCTGGGCCTGACCAACAAGCAGAGCGGCGATTGGGCCGACCCCGGGGTCGGTGGCCTGATGCTGCTCGGCCTTGCGGTGCTCGGTCTGTTCATCTGGAACGAGTCGCGCGCCAAGGATCCGATCATCCACCTGGGGCTGTTCAAGAACCGGACCTTCACCTCATCGGTGCTGGCGACGGCGCTGATCAGCTTCGGCTTCTTCGGCGGCATCGTGTTCATCCCGCTATGGTTCCAGGCGGTGAACGGCTCGACGGCCACGCAGTCGGGCTACCAGATCCTGCCCATGATGGCCGGCCTGATGGCGGGATCCATCGGTTCCGGCCAGATCGTCAGCCGCACCGGCCGCTACAAGTGGCTGCTGGCGGGCGCCATGACCATCGCCACGGTCGGCATCCTGCTGATGACCCAGCTGCACGCCGACACGTCGGTCACCACCATGTGGGCCTGGCTGGCGATCATGGGCCTGGGCATTGGCCCCTCCATGGCCGTGTTCACGATCATCGTGCAGAACGCCGTGCCGGTGCGCGCCATGGGCGCGGCGACGAGCTCGCTGACCTTCTTCCGCCAGATCGGCGGCTCGATCGGCCTGGCGATCGCCGGGACGGTGTTCGGCAGCTCGATCATCTCGGGACTGGCACCGGCGTTGGTGAATGCCGGCGTGCCGGCTGAGATCGCCAACCAGATCCCGCAGCATGTCAGCCAGGGGGAGGTCACCAGCGTGGGCGGCGACCTGGGCGGCGACCTGGTGTCACGGCTGCCTGAGGCCGTGCGGCCGGTGATCGAGCCGCTGCTGCCCGCGATCATCAACGGCGTGCACGAGGCCTTCTCGACGGCCATCGCCAACGCCATGTGGTTCGGCGTGGCCGCCGGCTTCGCCGCCGCGCTGATCATCATCGTGCTGCTGCCGGAGCTGCCCCTGCGGCAGCACGTGGGGGAGGCGGCGGACGCCCGGGGCGAGGCAGGCGAGGCCGACGTTCCGGCGCGGATCCCCGCCTTCGACTGACCGCTGCGCCGCACCGGGTCCGCTCACCGCGGACTCGGGCCGGCCTCGGTATCATCCGCCCGTGGCCGAATACGACGCCGCCACCGCGCTGATCGTGGTGGACGTGCAGAACGACTTCGCCGATCCGGCAGGCAGCCTCTCGGTGGCCCGCGCGGGACGGATACTCCCGCGCATCAACGACGAGGTCCGAGCGGCCCGCGAAGCGGGTGGGACCGTCGTCTACACCCAGGACTGGCATCCCGAATCGACGCCCCACTTCGCCAAGGACGGCGGCATCTGGCCGGTCCACTGCGTGGCCGACACCTGGGGCGCGGAGCTGCACCCCGACCTGGTCCTCGAGGGCGAGGTCATCCGCAAGGGAAGCAACGGGGAGGATGGCTACTCCGGCTTCACCATGCGCGATCCGGTCAGCGGGGCGGCGATCCCGACGCCCCTTGAGTCCCTTCTGCGGGAGCGCGCGGTCTCACGGGTCGTGATCTGCGGCCTCGCTACTGACTATTGCGTGAATGCCACGGCGCTCGATGCGCGGCGGCTGGGCTTCGAGACGAAGGTGCTGATGAACGCGGTCGCGGCGGTGAACCTGCAGCCGGGGGATGGTGAACGCGCGCTGACCGCCATGGCCGATGCCGGTGCGGAGCTTGTCCAGACCTAGAGGGGACCGGGGGCGGAGCTGGTCCGCGGCTAGACGGAGGCTGGCGCGCATTACGCCGCGTGCCTACTCAAACGGTGCGTTCGTACACGCGGGAACCGGCGTGTGACGACGTGCGGTCAAGGGGCCGTTGGCCGCTGACGGCTCCAGGCCACCAGGCCGAGTCCGATCAGCGCGGTCACCAGCCCGACGATCACCCAGGTCAGGTTGCTGCTCATGAAGCTGCCCGGGATCAACCCAACCCCCTGGAGCGTCCAGATGGCGCCCGCCAGGATGGCCAGCAGGCCGACGATGAAGCTGAACGTGCGCACGCGCCCAGCATAGTCCGGCGCCGGCGCGGCGAGATTTTGGGCGGTCTTGCACCGCCGGGAAGGCTGCGTATACTCGCCTCGAGTCGGGCCGCCGATGGGCGGCGCCAGCAGCCTTTCCCTCCCCTTCCACCACGTCCAACCGTCGGCTCACGGGGTAGCGGCAAGACCCGTGGCCGGCGCTCACCAGAGGCGGACAACGCCCGACGTGGTCAACAACACCCAGGGAGGGTCCCGCGTGGCCTACACCGATCAGGTGCTCACCTGTGCGGACTGCGGCATCGACTTCGTATTCTCCGCGTCCGAGCAGGAATTCTTCGCGCAGAAGGGCTTCACCTCTGCACCAAAGCGCTGCCCCTCGTGTCGCGCCCAGCGTCGCGCCTCCGGCGGCGGGAGCTACGGCAACGGCGGCAGCTACGGCGAGGGGGGCGGGTCCTACAGCCGCGGACCGCGGGAGATGTTCGACGCGGTCTGCGCGCGCTGCGGCAAGGACACCCAGGTGCCGTTCCGGCCGACCGGTGCGCGCCCGGTCTACTGCAGTGATTGCTTCCGCCTGATGCGCGGCTAGCGGCCGCGCCACTGCACCGGCGACGCAGCATCCGATGACAGACTGATACGACGGAGGGGCCGCCAGGTTGGGCGGCTCCTCCGTATTTCATGCATCCGTGCTCGGGTACCCCGATCAGCTTCCCCCTGCCGGCCGGCCGAGCCCTGCCGCGTATCATTGACCGACCTGATCCGTGCACGCCTTGCCGAACGCGGCAGGGAACTTGCGGACCCTCTCGGAGCAGCAATGGGCGACCACGACACTTGGCGCGAGCTGGGGCAGCAACTGCGCGTCGACTCCATCCGATCCAGCGCCGCCGCGGGCTCCGGCCATCCGACCTCGTCGATGTCCGCCGCCGACCTGATGGCGGTGCTGATCAGCAAGTACCTGCACTACGACGTCGGCGCGCCGGACGACCCGCGCAACGACCACCTCATCTTCTCGAAGGGCCACGCCTCGCCGCTGCTGTACGCCATCTACAAGGCGGCCGGCGCGATCGGCGACGAGGAGATGCTGACGTTTCGCAAGAAAGGCAGCCGGATCGAGGGCCATCCCACCCCGGTGCTGCCCTGGGTGGACGTGGCCACCGGGTCGCTGGGCCAGGGGCTGCCCATCTCGGTGGGCGTTGCCTACGCCGGTCGCTACTTCGACCGCATCCCGTACCGGGTCTGGACCCTGTGCGGTGACTCGGAGATGGCCGAGGGCTCGATGTGGGAGGCCTTCGAGGCGGCGGGCTTCCACGGCCTGGACAACCTGACCGCCATCATCGACGTCAATCGGCTGGGCCAGACCGGCGAGACGATGCACGGCTGGGACCTCGATGCCTACGTCAGCCGGGCAACCGGCTTTGGCTGGCATGCCATCCCGATCGACGGGCACGATGTCGCCGAGATCGACGCCGCCATGGCCGAGGCGATCGCCACCACCGGCCGGCCGACGGTCATCGTGGCCCGGACGGAGAAGGGCCACGGCGTCGCCGCCGTCGCCAACGTCAACGGCGCCCACGGGAAGCCGCTGGGTGATCCCGACGAAGCCATCGCGGAGCTGGGCGGAATCCGCAACATCAGCGTGGCGGTGCCGAAGCCGGAGGGCAGCGACAAGCCCCACACGTTCGCCACCGCAGGCCCGCTCAGCCTGCCGGCCTACGAGATTGGCACCAAGGAGGCGACGCGCAAGGCCTACGGCGACGCGCTGGTGGCGCTGGGCAATGCGCGCGGCGACGTCATCGCCATCGACGGCGAGGTCGGAAACTCGACTTATTCCGAGGAGTTCGCCCAAGCGCATCCCGACCGCTTCGTGCAGGCCTACATCGCCGAGCAGCAGATGCTGGCCTACGCCGTGGGCTTCCAGGTGCGGGGCTGGCGCCCGTTCGCGGCCACCTTCGCTGCCTTCCTGTCGCGCGCCTACGACTTCGTGCGCATGGCGGCGGTCAGCCGCGCCAACCTGGTTCTCGCCGGCTCGCACGCGGGCGTGAGCATCGGTGAGGATGGACCCTCCCAGATGGCGCTGGAGGACCTGGCCGCGCTGCGCGCCGTGCACGGCAGCACCGTCCTGTACCCGTCGGACCCCAACCAGGCAGCCGCCCTTTTGGCCGAGGCTGCCGACCGCGAGGGGATCATCTTCATGCGCACCACGCGCGAGAAGACGCCGGTCATCTACCCGCCCGGAGCGGCGTTCCCGATCGGTCGCGCCCGCGTGGTGCGCTCCGGCGCCGACGATCGCGTGACCCTGGTCGGGGCCGGTATCACGCTGCACGAGGCAATGAAGGCCGCCGACGCGTTGGCGGCTGACGGGATCAACGCGCGCGTCATCGACCTGTACTCGGTCAAGCCAGTCGACATCGACACGCTGCGGGCGGCGGCCCGCGAGACCGATGCGATCATCACGATCGAGGACCACTTCGCGGAGGGCGGCATCGGCGACGCGGTGCTCGACGCACTGGCCGACGCGGCAGATCGGCCGGTCGTCCGCAAGCTGGCGGTCCGGATCATGCCGGGCTCGGCCACGCCGGCGGAGGAGCTGGCGGCGGCGGGCATTGACGCGGAACACATCGTGGCGGCGGCGCGCGAGCTGGTTGGCGCCCGCGCCGGCGCGGAGGCCTGAGGAGGAGCAACCCGATATGAATGCGCTGCAGCGGCTCCACGCCGAGTTCGATCAGAGCCCGTGGATTGACTTTATCGACCGAGAGCTGATCGATTCCGGGCGGCTGCGCGAGCTGGTCGCCGACGGCATCCGTGGCCTCACCAGCAACCCGACCATCTTCGGCAAGGCGGTCGCCACCGGTCAGTACGACCAACTGATCCGCCGCGAAATCGAAGCCGGCGACGACAGCCTGGGCATCTACGAGGAGATTGCCGTTTCGGACGTCAGCGATGCGGCTGACGTGCTGCGCCCGGTCTACGACCAGGCGGACGGGGCCGATGGCTTCGTCTCGATCGAGGTCGAGCCGAACCTGGCCGCCGACACCCACCGCACCCTCGAACGCGCGCGCCACCTATGGCAGCGCGTCGGGCGGCCGAACGCCTTCGTCAAGATCCCCGCCACTCCCGCCGGGCTGCCGGCCATCGAGGATGCGATTGCCGAGGGGATCAACGTCAACATCACCCTGATGTTCAGCGTCGACGTGTATCGCGACGTGGCGCGCGCCTACATCGCCGGCCTTCGCCGCCGGCTGGAGCGTGGCGAGGACGTGAAGCGGGTGGCATCGGTCGCCAGCTTCTTCGTCAGCCGGGTCGACACCAAGGTGGACAAGCGCCTGGACGAGATCGGGACCGATGCGGCCCGGGCCCTGCGCGGCCAAGCCGCCATCGCCAACGCCAAGCTCGCCTACGAAGCGTACGCCGAGATCTTCGGCGGGGATGAGTTCGCCGAGCTGCGTGGCGCTGGTGCGCGGGTCCAGCGCTGCCTGTGGGCCAGCACGTCGACCAAGAACCCCGACTACCGCGACGTGCTGTATGTCGAGGAGCTCATCGGTCCGGCGACCGTCAACACGATGCCAATCGAGACCATCGAGGCACTCGTCGATCACGGCCAGCTGGAGCGGACCCTCGACCAGGACGTGGCCGGCGCGCACCGCACGCTGCGGCTGATCGAGGAGCAGGGGATCAGCATGCGCCAGGTGACCGACGAGCTGATCGACGAGGGCGTGGCCGCCTTCGGCACGTCCTTCGACGACCTCATCGCCACCATCGACAGCCAGCGCAAGGCGCTGACACCGGCATGACCGATGGCCCGCTCGACGCGGCCATCACCGAGCGACTCACGACCTGGGAGAAGGAGGACGTCGCCGATCGGCTGTGGGCGCGGGACGGCAGCCTATGGGCCGAATCAGGCACCCCGCCGGAGACGCTGAGCGGTTGGCTTGGCTGGCTCGACCTGCCGCAGGCGATGCGGGCGAGGGTCGCGGAGCTGGAGCACCTGGCGCGGGACCTCCGGAACGACGGGTATGCGCGCGCGGCGGTGCTGGGCATGGGCGGCTCGAGCCTGGCGCCGGAGGTCTTCAGTCGCATCTTCGGCGCCGGTGATGCGACGCGTGACGGGCTTGCGCTGCGGATCCTGGACTCGACCCATCCCGATGCCGTGCGCGGCTTCAGGGAGTGGGCGCAATCGGCGCGGACCATCTTCTGCGTCAGCAGCAAGTCCGGCTCGACCACGGAGCCGAACGCCTTCCACGCGGCCATGTCCGACTTCGCGCCGGCGCTGGACTTCATCGCCATTACCGATCCGGGCAGCTCGCTGGCCGAGCTCGCCCGCGCCCAGGAGTTCCGATCCATCGTGGAGGCGCCGCCGGACGTCGGCGGCCGCTACTCGGCGCTGTCCGTGTTCGGCCTGGTGCCGGCGGCGCTCGTCGGCGTGAACCTGGTGGCGTTGCTGGATCGGGCCGTGGCGATGGGCGAGGCCTGCCGGCGGCCGGCGCCATCGAACCCTGGGCTGCGCCTGGGCGCCGCCATCGGCGAGGCCGCCCTGGCGGGGCGCGACAAGCTCACCATCATCACCTCACGCCGCCTGGCGAGCTTCGGCGACTGGGCCGAACAGCTGATCGCGGAGAGCACCGGCAAGTCCGGCACGGGCATCGTGCCGGTCGTCGGCGAGCCCATTGCCGAAGCGGAGCGCTACGGCGGCGACCGCTGTTTCGTGGTGGTCACCCTGGACGAGGCTGCGGCCCCGGACCTTGCGGAGCTGTCGGAGCTGGCGGAGCTGGCCTCGACGCTGGAAGGGCTGGGCCATCCGGTGATCCGCATCGGCCTGTCCGACGTGCACGAGCTGGGCGCCGAGTTCCTGCGCTGGGAGGTCGCCACGGCCGCCACCGGCATCGTGCTGGGGATCGACCCCTTCGACCAGCCGAACGTGCAGGAGAGCAAGGACGCCACCCACGAGCTGCTGGACGCCTTCCGCGCCCGGGGCAGCCTGCCGGTGCCTGCGCCGATCGTGGCCGAGCCCGGCCTCTCCGCGGTGGCCGACGAGCAGGTCCTGGGAGATGCCCCGGTGACGGTGGATGGGGCACTCCGCGCGCTGCTGGGCACCATCGGCCCCGGCGACTACTTCGCAGCCCTTGCCTACCTGCCGCAGGACCGCGATGCGGTCCAGGCACTCGACCGAATCCGCACGCTGGTACGCGACGGGCTGGGCAACGCCACCACCGCCGGCTTCGGGCCCCGATTCCTGCACTCGACCGGCCAGCTGCACAAGGGCGGCCCGGCCGATGGCGTCTTCCTGCAGCTCACCGCCGAGCCGCAGCGAGACTTGCCGATCCCCGGCTGGCGCGAGACCTTCGGCACCCTCATCGCCGCCCAGGCACTCGGCGACCTCCGCTCGCTGCAGGCCCGTGGCCGTCGCGTCCTGCGCCTGCACGGCGACGACATGGCAACCGTGCTGCAACGCGTGGAGGCGGTGACTGCCGACGCGCTGGGCGCCACCATCGGCACCTGAGCCAGACACAATTCAGGGGGCTTCAGAGTCAGACGGAGGCATCGGGACAGATGCAGGTCGGTATCGCAGGCCTGGGACGCATGGGCGCCGGCATGGCGCGACGGCTGGCGCGGTCCGGCCACCAGGTGGTGGCCTGGAACCGCACCGAGCAGGTGGCCATCGCCGTCGCGGCCGAGCCGGACAATAATGGCCGCGTTGCGGTCGCCGAGCCGATCGAGA
>DATEOS010000229.1:0-2250 GCA_035273815.1 Candidatus Limnocylindria bacterium | reverse complement strand
GACGGCAGCCGCCCGGCGTCGTCCCTGGTGATCGTCCTCGGCCTGACGCTGCTCTCGGTGGCGCCCGCCGTGCTGCTGCTCACCACCTGCTTCACCAAGGTGTTCATGGTCCTCGGGATCACCCGCAACGCGCTCGGCCTGACCAGCATGCCGCCCAACCAGGTGCTGGCCGGGCTGGCCCTGTTCATCAGCCTGTTCATCATGGGGCCGACCATCTCGCAGGTGAACGAGCAGGGCGTGCAGCCCTACCTGCGCGGCGACAAGAACCAGTCGCAGGCGTTCCGGGACGGCGTGGAGCCGCTGCGCGACTTCATGTGGAAGACCACCCGCGAGGACGAGCTGCAACTGCTGATCAAGGTGTCCGGTCAGGAGCGGCCGGCCGACCGCGACGACGTGGAGCTGACCACCCTGGTGCCGGCTTTCGTGCTGTCCGAGCTGCGCGCGGCGTTCATCATCGGCTTCGTCATCTTCATCCCCTTTCTGATCATCGACATGGTGGTCTCCGCGTCACTGATGTCGCTGGGCATGATGATGTTGCCGCCGGTGACCGTGGCCATGCCGTTCAAGCTGTTGTTGTTCGTGCTGGTCAACGGCTGGGGGCTGATCATCACCGCGCTGGTGGCGAGTTACCGGTGAACGCCTGGGACGTGCCGGTCACCGAGCTGATCGCGATCATGCTGGGCGCGGTACGGGCCGGCGCCTGGATGGTGATCTGCCCGCCGTTCAACTCGCGGCTGATCCCCGCCCAGGTCAAGGCGCTGCTGTCGGTGGCCATCGCGCTGCCGATGACGCCGTACCTGCGCGGCACGATCCCGTCGATCGAGACCGCCGACATCATCGCCTGCGCCGCGCTGCAGGTGTTCGTCGGCGCGTCCCTCGGCTTCATCACCGCCCTGCTGTTCGCCGCCATCCAGGCCGCCGGCGACCTGATCGACGTGTTCGGCGGGTTCACCCTGGCGATGGCGTTCGACCCGCTGTCGCAGAGTCAGAGCTCGATCTTCGGCCGGTTCTACAACCTGATGGCGGTCACCCTGCTGTTCGCCACCGACGGCCACCAGCTGGTGCTGCGGGGGTTCATGCAGTCGTACGAGGCGCTGCCGCTCGACGCCTCGCTGTCCCTGGAGACGTTCAGCCGGCTGCTGGTCTCCGGCATCGGCGAGATGTTCCTGTCCGCGTTGCAGATCGCCGGGCCACTGATCGCCGTGCTCTTCCTGACCGACGTCGCCTTCGGCCTGCTGAACCGGGTGGCGCCCGCGCTCAACGCGTTCCAGCTGGGCTTCCCGGCCAAGATCGGGCTGGTGCTGGCGCTGAGCGGCACCGCGATCGCCATGCTGCCCCGGATCCTGGACCACATCGTGGACAACGCGGTCAACGCGGTGGTTCAGCTGACCGGCGGCTGACCCCTGGTCAGCTCCAGCTCGCCGCCGCCGAGGAAGGGCAGCAGCTCGGCGGCCTCCGCGCGGACCGCCGCCTCCTGCTCGGCGGTCAGGGGCTCGAACAGGGTCACCGTCAGCCGGTCGTTCCGGTACCGCCAGACGCCCCGCACCCACCCGTCCACGGCCAGCCCGGCCTGCTCCACCAGCGCGGACCGGTACGCGTCGGCGATGATCCGGGAGCGGTCCGCGTACCCCAGGGTGACGTTGTCGAATCCGGCCAGGAACCGCACCGGCGCCGGCGTCTCGGGATCCGGCAGCGGGCGGTCCGGCAGGTCGAACAGCTCCGCGCCGGCCGGGCCGCGGTACGTGACCAGGCCGGGCCGCAGCGACTCGAAGACCTCCCGCAGGCGGGTGAGCCCGCTCCACGCCTGCATGTCCATCACGCTCGCCGGGCCGAACGCGGCCAGGTACCGCAGCGCCAGGTCGGCCAGACCCCCGCGGTCGTCGAACGCTCGGCCCAGATACGCCTCGGCCAGGGCGAACGGCGTCGGTCCGCGGCGCCGCCAGGTCCCGTCCGGGTACGGATGCAGCACCGGCAGGGCGACCTGGGCGGCCCGGGCCAGCCACGCCCCCTCGTGCTCCGGCCAGAGCTTCTGCAACGCCCGGCCCAGCTCCGGCCGGGTCATCGGCCCACCGGCCAGCAACCGGCGCGCCTCGGCGGCCAGCTCGTCCTCGTCCACACCGGCCGTCCTCCGGCCGAAGAAGCTGCGCCGCATCCGGGTCAGCATCGGCTGCAGCAGCGGCCGGATCCACAGGTAGTCGCGGTCGGAGAGGATGTGCTGGGTGCAGCGGTAGAGCGTGCCCCGGACCACCC
>DATEOS010000228.1:0-5947 GCA_035273815.1 Candidatus Limnocylindria bacterium | reverse complement strand
GGCAGCGCCACGGGCTGGGCGTGGCGCTGGGCGAGGCGGTCTACGTGCGGGAGGTGCGGCCGTCCAGCAACACGGTGGTGATCGGTCGCCGCCAGGAGGTCGCCGCGACCACCTTCACCGTCGATGGCCGCCGCTTTGTGGCGGGGGAGCCGCCGGCGGAGCGCTTCCATGCGTCAGTCCGCATCCGTCATCGAGCCGCCGACGTGCCGGCCGAGATCACGCTGCTCGGCAACGACCGGTTCGCGGTCGAGACGGCGGAGCCCGTCTGGGCGCCCGCCCCGGGACAGGCGGCGGTGCTGTACGACGGCGAGGTGTGCCTGGGTGGGGGAAGGATCGCCCGCTAGCCGCCGACCATTTCCGTGCGGCTTCGCCGCGTGACGACGGCAACGCACACGGGGCACGAGCAGTCGGCCGATGGGCAGGATGTTTATCTCGTCACCGAGCGTACGCGGAGCCGGTAGTCTCGCCACATGACACCGTGGCTGTTGATCACCGTCCTGCTGGCGCTCCTCAATCTCGCGGCCTTCCTGGTGGTGCGCGGGCGCTGGGGCCGCGTGGTGGGCCTGCTGGCGCTGGCATCGCTGCTCGGCACGATCGCCGGCGATGCGGTCGGCGACGCCACCGGACTGGACATCCTGGTGCTGGGGGACTATCACGTGCTGGCAGCCTGCATCGGCGCACAGGTGCTGATGCTGGGTACGCTGCTGCTGATGGCGATGCTGCCAACCGCCGACGAGCGGGCGGATTCGGAATCCATGGACCGATGAGGGGGCCGCGCTGATGGACCTCGCGATCACCATCTTCTGGATCGGGGTGGGCCTTGGGGCCTTGCTGGTGGGCGTCGGCGTGATCGTGATTGCCGTTGCCCTCCGGCCGGTGGCGCGCGACGCACGGGCGCTGGCCAGCGATGCCCGCCGCCTGACGCGCCTGGCCGAGGCCGAGCTGGCGAATCTGGCTGGTCGCACGCGCGAGATCGCCGATGGCACCGAGGCGCTGACCACCGACCTGGCCACGGAGCTGCAGGCGTTGCGGGCGCAGACCGATTCGCTGGAGCAGCGGGTGCTGGCAGACCGGTCGGCCATGGCGGCACAGGGCACCGTGGCGGCACAGGGCACCGTGGCCGCGCGGGACTCAGTCGCCACGCCGATCGGGGAGCCGGCGGACGAGCCGATGGGACGGCAACCGATCGGGTCGGTACAATCCCCGCACGCACGGGAGGACGAGCAGATCCCATGAAAGACTCCGGTCTCGGGAGCTTCCTGGCCGGTTTGGCCATCGGTGGATTGATCGGTGCGGCGCTGGGTCTGCTCCTGTCACCCTCGAGCGGCGAGGAGATGCGCGAGCACGTGGGCGAGTTTGTTGACGAACGGCGGGCAGCCTTCGACGACGCGGTCAACGAGGGCCGCGCGGCCGCCGAAAAGGCTCGCGCCGAGATGATGGGCGCGTACGATGCCTCTGCCCCGGCTGAGGGGGAGGCTGCGTCGCAGGGCGGGGCCGCGCCGGAGGGAGCAGCCTGATCGGCGCTTGCCACCGCGCAGCCACGCAATCCAAGAGCCGGTGGGAGCCGGCTCTTGTGGTGAGACGGATCTGGTGAGGATGTGAATCGTTGCAGCCGATGACGGCAGCGCAGATCCGCGAGGGCTACCAGCGCTTCTTCGAGGAGCGCGGGCACACGCGCGTGCCCGCTGCCGCCTTGCTGGCGCGCGACGATCCCACCCTGCTGTTCGTCAACTCCGGGATGGCGCCCTTCAAGCGCGTGCTGACCGGAGAGGAGAAGCGTGACTACGTGCGCGCGGTCGACTCGCAGCCGTGCCTGCGCGTGGCCGGCAAGCACAACGACTTCGAAGAAGTGGGTCGCACGCCGCGCCACCACACCCTCTTCGAGATGCTCGGCAACTGGAGCTTTGGCGACTACTTCAAGCGCGACGCCATCCACTGGGCATGGGAGTACCTCACCAAGGAGCTCGGCCTGCCTCCCGAGCGAGTGGCTGCCACGGTCTACACCGATGACGACGAGGCCCACCGCGTCTGGGCCGAGGAGATCGGCCTGCCGCCGGAGCGACTGGTGCGCTGGGGGAACATCGCGGAGGGCGACGAGAAGAACTTCTGGCGTATGGGCGACACCGGCCCGTGCGGGCCGTGCAGCGAGCTGCATTACGACCGTGGTCCGGAGCTTTCAGAGGGCGAGCATTGCATCCCGGACCACTCCGAGCATTGTCCGCGCTGGCTGGAGGTCTGGAACCTGGTCTTCATGGAGTTCGATCGCGCCGCGGACGGCACGCTGACCCCGCTGCCGTTCAAATCGGTGGACACCGGCATGGGGCTGGAGCGGGTCACCTCGGTGGTGCAGGGGGTCGACTCGAACTACGGGACCGACCTCTTCACGCCCATCATCGAGCGGCTGGCGGAGTTCATCGGTCATAACCCGGAGACGGTCGAGTCCGAGCGCTTCAGCTACCAGGTGGTGGCCGACCACTCGCGGGCCATGACCTTCCTCATCGCCGATGGCGTGGCGCCCTCCAACGAGGGAGCGGGCTACGTGCTGCGCCGGATCATGCGACGGGCGGTGCGTCACGGCCGGCTGATGGGCATCAAGGCCCCGTTCCTGCGCCAGACCTGCGCGGTGGTGATCGACCTGATGGGCGAGGCCTATCCAGCCCTGGCCGAACAGCGCGACCGGATCCTGGACGAGGTCGAGACGGAGGAGGCCAAGTTCGCGCGCACCCTGGAGGCCGGCACGGAGAAGCTGATAACGCTGATCGAGGCGGCCGGCGACAATGGCCTCATCCCGGGCGATGAGGCCTTTCGCCTGCACGACACCTTCGGCTTCCCGATCGATCTCACCGTCGAGATCGCGGCGGAAAGCGACGTATCCGTTGACCGCGAGGGGTTCGACCGGGCCATGGCCGAGCAGCGCGAGCGGTCGCGCGGCGGCAAAGGCGCACGCTTCGTCGCCGATCCGTCCCTCGCGACGCTGACGAGCGAGTTCATCGGCTATCCGAACGAGACGCGAGCCGGTGGGCTGACCGTGCTCGGCCTCGCCGGCGAGCCGCAGTCGACACAGGTCGTGCTGGACCGCAGCCCCTTCTACGCGGAGGGCGGCGGCCAGATCGGCGACCAGGGTGAGCTCCTGGGTCCGAGCGGCAGGCTGGTGGTGGAGGACACCCAGCGCGTGGGCGACGCGACCGTGCACGTCGGGCAGCTGGAGGGGCAGTTGCGGGCCGGCGAGACGGTCGAGGCGCGGGTCGACGAACGGCGTCGGTGGGCGGCAGCCCGCAACCACACCGCCACCCACCTGCTGCATCGCGCGTTGCGCGACGTCCTGGGCGAGCAGGCGAAGCAGGCAGGGAGCTGGGTCGGCCCGGAGGGTCTGCGCTTCGACTTTCCGGCGTCGACGGCCACGCCCCGCGCGCAGCTGCGCGCGGTGGAGCGCCGCGTGAACGAGCAGATCCGGCGCAACGCGGCGGTTGAGCCGACGTGGATGGGCCTTGGCGACGCGCGCGAGCTGGGCGCAGACATGTTCTTCGGCGAGAAGTACGTGCCGGAGAACGTGCGCGTCGTGCAGGTCGAAGGATTCAGTCGGGAACTGTGCGGGGGCACGCATGTGGCCGCCACCGGTCAGATCGGATCCTTCCGCATAACCGGCGAGTCGAGCATCGGCGCCGGCCTGCGTCGCATCGAGGCGGTGACAGGCGAGGCGGCCGAGGACCTGGTGGCCGCGCGGCTGGAAGCGTTGCGCGAGGCGGCGGCCAAGCTGGGGGTGGCTGACCTCGAGGTGCCGGCGCGCGTCGAGGCCCTCACCGCCCGGGTCCGCGAGTCGGAAAAGGCCGCCAAGCGGCCACGCAGCGCCACCGCGGCGATCCTGGACGTCGCCGCCGCGCTGGCCGGCGCCCAGCAGGCCGGCGACGTGAAGGTCATTGTCGAGCACTACCCGGACGCGGACGCCGATGCGCTCCGGCGCTGGGCCGATGACCTGCGCGGCAAGACGGGACGCTTCGTGTCGATCGCCTCCGGCAATGCATCGGGACCGACGCTTGTCGTGGCGGCCAGCCGAGATCTGGCCAGCGAGGGCTTCGACGCAGTCAAGATCGTGCGGCAGGTCGGTCCGCTGATTGGCGGCGGGGGCGGCGGCCGGCCGGAGCTGGCCCAGGCGGGGGGCAGCAATGCTGCCGGACTTGACGATGCCCTGCGCGAGGCGGCGCGCCTGGCGCTCGAGGCGCTGGCTCCCCTCGAGGCTGACTGACCCAGGCGGATCGGAGGCGCGGTGCAACAGCTCTTTGGCGGTGTCGTGGATCGGCTCCGTGCGGGTCGATCAGGCATGAGCCGTGGGAGCGAGCAGGGCCCACAGGCCCTGACCGCGCTGGACGTCGGGACGGAGTTCGCCAAGGCGCTCGTGGTGGCTCTCGAAGAGCGCGAGGGGCTGCTGACCGGCGTGGTGCGTGGCGTTGGCCGGCAGCGGCAGGGCCTCAGCCATATGCAGTCGGGCACGGTCAGCGATATCGACGCGGTGGTCGCCAACTGCCGCCAGGCGCTGGACGAGGCCGAGCGGATGGCCGGCCTGAAGCCGGGCTCCGCGGTGATCGGGATTGCCGGCGAGCTGGTGAAGGGCACCACGTCGGTCCGGACCGTTCACCGCGACCAGCCGCAGACCCCGCTGACCCAGCCAGAGCTGGAGCGCATCGTCCAGCGTGCCCAGTCGGAGGCGCTCGACGAGGCGGAGTCGCGCATCGCCTGGGAGTCGGGAGTCGAGCGGATGGAGGTGCGCCTGGTCCATGCGGCCATCGTCGAGATGAAGATCGACGGCTACCCGGTCAGCAACCCAATCGGCTTCACTGGCAGCCAGCTGGAGCTGGCGGTCTTCAACGCCTTTGCGCCAATGGTCCACCTCGGGGCGCTGCAGTCGGTCGCCCATCGGCTGGGCCTGCAGCTGCTGGGCGTAATCGCCGAGCCCTATGCCGTTGCCACCTGCCTGGATCCGGGCGAGCTGGGCGACGCCGGGGCCGTGTTCGTGGACATCGGCGGCGGCACGACTGACGTGGCGCTGGTGCGGCACGGTGGGATCGCCGGCACCAAGATGCTGGCGCTGGGGGGTCGCGCCTTCACCAAGGGGCTGGCCGAGCGGTTCGGCCTGTCCTTCGCCCGCGCCGAGACGCTGAAGCTGGCCGCATCGGCTTCAGAGCTGCCCGAATCCGTTCCCGCGGAGAGCCTGCAGGACGCACTCGCCGAAGATGCCGCTGTTTGGCGGCGGGGCGTCGAGCTGATGGTCTCCGACCTGGCCGATGGCGAGCTCCTGCCGGCGCGGGTCTACCTCTGCGGCGGGGGCGCCGAGCTGCCGCAGGTGGCCGAAGTGCTGGCGCACGACGACTGGTGGCGGCGGCTGCCGTTCGCCCGCAAGCCACAGGTGGCTGCGCTGCGGCCCGACGAGGTGGCCGGCCTGCGGGACGCGACCGCCTCGCTCGCCACGCGGCAGGACGTCACGCCCATGGCGCTGGCCCACCAGGCGCTGATCCTGGATTCGCAGTCGAGCGCCGCGGACCGCGCCATGCGGCAGGCCGTGCGCGCGTTGCAGCTGTAGGGACATATGGCTGACGACACCCAGCTCCTCTACCTGGAGCCGGACGACGAGGTCACCAGCGTGGTGCGGCGGTTGCGCGAGGCCGAGGCCAGCCGGGTGGTGCTGGTCGCGTCGGGCCGTACCAAGGCCACTACCAGCGCGGTGGCGCTGCGCCTGCTGGCGCAGGTGGCTGCGGACGAGGGGCGCGAAATTGCGCTGGTGGCTGATCCGGGCGCACGGGCGCTGGCCGCCGAGGCGGGGATCGCAGCCTATGCCTCGGTCGCCGACGCGAAGGTGGAGGGTGCCGTCCCGGCCGCGCCGCCGCCTGCCGCCCGCGCTCCGATCCACGTCGTGCGCGGTGCCGGCGAGCCGGCGGCACCGGACCAGCCTGCC
>DATEOS010000227.1:0-14946 GCA_035273815.1 Candidatus Limnocylindria bacterium | reverse complement strand
GAACTGCCAGGTCCCGGCCGCGAAGAAGATGGCGTGGAAGGCGGCGAAGGCCGTGTCGAAGGCGACGGCGAAGAAGAAGCCCAGCAGCACGGCCGTCGTGCCGATGCCCACCGCCGCAGCGACCATCGCGCGGCCCCGTCGGAAGGGCTCGCCACGCAACCTCCGACCGATCACGATCAGGATCGCCAGCGCCAGAGCGTCGGCCAGGATCAGGCCCCGCACCACGGCACCCACATCGCGCATGTGGCTGCGCTCCGCCTCATCCAGGACGGGTTGCGCGCCATCGATGCTGACGCCGAAATCGCCGCCCAGCAGCAGGTCGCCGAGCATCGAGGCGGTGGCGCGGTCCACGGTCGCCAGGTCGGTTCCGAGCAATGCCGGGACGTCATGGCGCGACTGCTCGAAGGACACGAATGGCGGCACGAAGAGCAGCAGCGGTCCGGTCAGCAGCACCGCGGTGGCGGCGGCCAGGCCGAACAGCAGCACCAACCAGGCAGGGGCACGGCGCGGAGGCATCGGGTCAGAGCCTGTGGCGGACCTGTCGGTCAGTCGGCACTCGGGGTGATGGCGCCCATGATCAGGGAGAGGACCCAGCTGACGATCGAGATGACGATCGCACCAAGCAGTGCCGGCACGAAGCCATTGACCATGAAGCCCAGGTCAAGCTGGTCGCTGATCCAGCCGGTCAGGAGCAGCATCAGGGCGTTGATGACGATCAGGAACAGCCCCAGGGTCACGGCGGTGATCGGCAGCGTTATGATCCTCAGGATCGGCCTGATGAAGGTATTGACCAGGCTGAAGATCACCGCCACCAGCAGGAACTGCCACGCTTCGGCGCCGGTAAAGTCCATCTCCGTGATCAGCACGGCCACCCACAGGGCGGCGGCGTTGACCAGGATCTGAATGATTCGTGCCATCGGCGTGTAGCGTATCCGATCCTCGCCCGCTCAGGTGGCAAGCAAGCGCCCGCGCACCCAGGCGCCGCGAACCGTGTCCGGCTGGATCCGATAGATCAGCCGGCTCAGGATCTCGTCGGGACCGTCGTGCGCGCCGGGGTTGCCAGCAGCACCCAGCGGCAGCGTGGTCGCTGGATCGACCACGATCAGGTCGGCTTCCTTGCCGGCCTCCACGGAGCCGATTCGATCATCAAGCCCCAGCGCCCGCGCACCGCCCAGCGTGGCCAGGCGCAGCCACTCGTTCGGCGGCATGGCCGGGTGGGCGGCCATCCCCAGCGAGTGAAGCCCGTTCTGGGTGTAGGCCCCCGCCCGCATCACGCCGAACAGCGAGACATCCGGTCCGGCCGCCACGTCCGAGCCGAGCCCGATGACCAGCCCGGCCTGCTGGTACCGGCTGAGCGGCATGGCCCCGCTGGCCAGGAACAGGTTCGACGCCGGGCAGTGGGCGATCGCCGCACCGCTCTCGACCAGGCGCCCGATCTCCCGCTCCGACAGGTGCACCGCGTGCGCCAGGATCGCGCCGGGGCGCAGGCCGCCCGCCCGGTCATAGACATCGGTGTAGTCGACCGCCTCCGGGAACAGCCGGGCAACCTCGGCAAGCTCGTTGATGTCCTCGGACAGGTGCGTCTGCCAGTACGCCCCCGTCTCGCGCGCCAGGCGCGCGGACTCGGCCAGCATCTCCGCCGAGCAGCTGACCGCGAAGCGCGGCGAGAAGGCGTAGGAGAGGCGTCCGCCGTCGGCGCCGTGCCAGCGCTGGCAGAGCTCCATCGACTGCCGAGCGCTGAGCTCCAGCACCTCCTGGGGCTGCCGTTCCACGTCATACGACAGCCGATCCATCATCACCTTGCCGAGCACGGTCCGAATGCCGTGCGTCTCGGCCGCCCGGAAGCAGGCATCCAGGCTCGGCTGCCAGATGGCGCCGTAGGCGACCACGGTCGTGGTGCCGGCCCGCGCGAAGGCGCGGAACGCGGCGGGGGCCACCCGCTCGGCGGTCGCCTCGTCGAACTCCCGCTCCAGCGGAAAGATGTAGCGTTCCAGCCAGGCCAGCAGGTGCAGGCCGGCCCCGACCCCCGCGTTCGGCAGCTGCGGCAGGTGGGCATGCAGGTCGATCAGGCCGGGCATCACCACCCACGGGCGGAGGTCAATCACGCCGCCGGCCTGCACCTCCTCTTGTGATGCCTGGCCGATTGAGCCGATGGCGCCGCGCGCGTCGACGCGGATGACGACGTCATCCTCCCAGCGGATGCCCCCATGCTTGTGGGGCGTGAGCAGCCGAGCTCGGATCGCGAAGGGCGGCTGCAGTGGCAGCGGAGGCGTCACCCGCGGATGGTAGCGGTCAGGCGCTACGGATCCGATCCAGGGCGCGGCGTGCCTGGTCGAGGTGGAACCGATCGTGTCCAGCTGCCAGGGTGAAGGTGAGCCCGTAGCTCTCCGGCCCGCGCTCGCGATGGATACCGAACCGATCGCGCTGCTCGACGGGCGTGCGAGCCCAGAGCGCCAGGTTGGCGCGACGGAGGCCCTCGAACGTCGCCAGCATCTCCTTGGCCTCCTCGACCGGCTGGTGGAGCCGATCCACCCACAGGTCCTGGTCGTAGCCCAACAGCTCGGGCTGGTCGTGCGCCAGGATCCACCGATAGCGGCCTGACACGACGAGCTCGGCATCCAGCATATGGGCCAGGCACTCGCTGACCGACCACTCGCCGTCATCGGGGCGCCGGCCCGCGTCCGCCCCGGCGTCCGCCAGGAGGTCCCGCATCAGACGCGGCGTCTCCGCCTGGACCTCGGCCGGATCGTCATCGCCGACCAGGCCGACCAGCAGATCCTGGTAGGCCTTCGGGTCCGAGACGGGATCCGGGCTGGCGGCGTTGCGCATCGGCCCAGATTACGGCGGTCAGGCAGACCGTGAGGCCGAATGCGGGTGACGGCCCGGCCCGGGTGCCTCCCGAGCAGGCCGCGATGAGCGGCGGAAGTGCAATGGTCGGGGCGAGAGGATTCGAACCTCCGACCCCTTGGCCCCCAGCCAAGTGCGCTGCCAGACTGCGCCACGCCCCGACCGATGCCAGCAGTCTACGACACCGATCGCCGCGCGACGACCCTGGCCGTTCTGTCGCTGGTGCGCACATTTCGCATTTGACAGAAATCTGCGAGAGGCTCCCAATGCTCCTCGAGCAGTGGCACCAACGGGGGCAGAAGGAAGCGCAATGACCGCAGCCATCCAGACCGAGAAGCTCACCAAGTCGTACGGCAGCCATCGGGGCATCATCGAGGTCGACCTCGAAGTCCAGGAGGGCGAGGCGTTCGGCTTCCTCGGCCCGAATGGCGCCGGCAAGACGACCATGATCCGCACGCTGCTCGACCACATTCGGCCGACCAGCGGGCGGGCGACAATCTTCGGGATCGACACCACCGGCGACCCGGTGGCCATTCATCGACGGATTGGCTATCTGCCGGGCGAGTTCGTGCTGTACGACAAGCTCACCGGCGGCCAGACGTTGGAGTACTTCGCCAACCTGCGGGGTGGCGTCGACAAGGAATATCAGGCTGACCTCGTCGCCCGCCTCGATGTCGACACGTCCCGCAAGTTCCGTGAGTACTCGAAGGGCAACAAGCAGAAGATCGGCCTGATCATCGCCCTCCAGCACCGACCCGACCTGCTGCTGCTGGACGAGCCCACCTCGGGCCTGGACCCGCTCATCCAGCAGGAGTTCTATGCGGTTATCCGGGAGGCCAAGGAAGAGGGCCGGACGGTCTTCCTCTCCTCCCACATCCTGTCTGAGGTCGAGAAAACCTGCGACCGCGTCGGGATCATCCGCGAGGGCCGCCTGGTGCGCCTCGATCGCACGGATGCTCTGCGGGACCTTGCCCATCACACGGTCGAACTGGTGTTCACCGATAACGTGCCGGTCGAGGCGTTCCGCGACCTGCCCGGCGTATCCGACGTCGTGGCCGAGGACCACGTGCTGCGGATGCGCGTGTTCGGCAGCATCACCCCCGTCGTCCGGGCCGCCGCGCAGTTCGACCTTGCCGACTTCGTCAGCCGCGAACCCTCGCTCGAGGAGACCTTCCTTGCCGAGTACGGACGGGGCGCGGTTGAGGTGAGCGAGCAATGACCACCACCCTGCAGGCCGCCGGAACCGTTACGCGTCCGTCGCTGTGGAGCCGCATCTACGGCTTCGGCAGCATCTTCGCCAAGACCGTCCGCGACTCGCGCCGCGCCGCCCTGATAACGGCCGGCGTGCTCGGCCTGGTGTTCATCGGCGTGAGCTACGCCATCACCAGCGAGTTCGACACGCCGCAGTCCCGGGTCGAGATCGAGAACCTGGTCAAGGCCGTGCCGCCGATCCTGCAGGGGATGGCCGGCAAGGTCGTCAACGTGGGAACGCTGGGCGGCTACCTGCAATACAAATACGGGGTCTTCTTCCCGCTCGTCGTGAGCCTGTGGTCGATCACGGCCCTTTCCGGCACGCTTGCCGGTGAGGCGCAGCGCGGCAGCCTGGAGTTCGTCCTGGCCAGCGGCACGTCGCGTCGCCGGGTCGCCCTCCAGAAGCTCTCCGGCCACATGGTCATGCTCGGCCTGGCCGTCGTGGTCGCGATGGTGTCCATCGCCATCGCCGGAAACGCCTTCGCGGCACTGCCCGGCGACGAAATCAGCCTCCTGTCTGCGTTTGGCTACGCGATCTGGCTGGGCCTGGTGGCACTGGCTGGCGGTTCGCTCGCCTTCGCGCTCGGACCGTTCGTCGGCCGCGGAGCGGCCGCCGGCATTGCCGGGGCCGTCATGTTTGCCGGCTTCATCCTCAATGGCTACCAGGAGCCGGTGCCGGCGCTGGAGCCGTTCGCGAACCTGACGTGGTGGGGCTGGACGCACAACCACGTGGCGCTGGCCGGGGTGTACGACTGGCCATCGGTTGCCGTCCTGGCTGTGGTGGATGTCGTCCTGCTGGCGATTGGCGTCGAAGCCTTCGCGCGTCGTGACGTCGGCGTGACGACGGCGCTTCCAACCGTCTCACTTCCACGACCGCTCCTGGGATTGGGCGGAGCGCTGGGGCGGATCGTGAGCCACAACTTCACCACGACCATCGCCTGGGGGCTGGGCATCGGATTCTTCGGTCTCGCCCTGGGTGGGGCGGCGCAGGATTTCATGGAGCAGCTGCGCAACGCGCCCGCTTTCGTTGAGCTGCTCCGAACGGTATTCCCGAATGTCGACTACGCCTCAGCCGGGGGGTTCCTGCAGCTGCTGTTCGTGGACTTCGGCGTGATCTTGGCCGGCCTGTTCGCGGCGTCCATCGTCTCCGGCTGGGCATCGGACGAAACATCGGGGCGGCTGGAAATGGTGTTGGCGACTCCGCTCAGCCGGGCCCGATGGGCGATCGCCGGTGGGAGCGGAATGCTCGTCAGCGTGGCGCTGTTCATGGCCATCACGATGGCCGGCATCGCCATCGGCGTGGCTACCACCGACAGCGACGTGGCCACGCCGGTCGTCGGATCGCTGGTGCTGGCGCTGTATGCGGCCGCGTTGGTGGGCATCGGTCACGCCGTCGGAGGTGTCGTGGGCACCCGTTTCGCCGGCTCTGTCGTCGTGGTCTTCGTCATCGTCAGCTGGTTCATCCAGCTGCTGGGGCCGCTGCTCGGACTTCCGCAGTTCGTGCAGGATCTGGCCCTGACCAGCCACTTCGGTCAGCCAATGGTCGGCAACTGGGACTCCGTCGGGATCGCGGCCTCGCTGGTGCTCGCAGTCGGCGGCATAGCCCTCGGAACGTGGGGGTTCAGTCGGAGGGACCTCAGGGCCTGAAGTCGCTCAGGACGCGAGTCGCCTGCTCACGGACTTCCGGGCGTCGATCCGTCGACGCCCGCCGCAGCAGCTGCAGCGCACCATTGGGCAGCGGCTGCACGTTCCCCAGCGCTGCAATGGCATTGCGCAGGAGCCGATGCCGCCCCGCCCGTGTCAGCGCCGTCTCCCCCACCGCCCGATCGAAGGCGCGCGCGCCCAGGGGCAGCAGCCATTCGATGAGCGGCAGCAGCGGCACCCGAAGCGGCCCATCGTCCCGTGCCTCGGCATTGACCGGGCATACCTCCTGGCACACGTCGCATCCGAAGATCCAGTCGCCGACCGCCCGCGACTCCCACTCGCTCAGCACGCCGCGGTGCTCGATGGTCAGGTAGCTGATGCAGCGCCGCGCGTCGATGGTCTGCGGGGCCACCAATGCGCCGGTGGGGCAGCCGGACAGGCAGCGGGTGCAGCCGCCGCAATTGGTGCGCACCGGCTCATCCACGGGCAGCTCGGCCGAGCTCAGGATGGCCCCCAGGAAGACCCAGGATCCGGCGCTGTCGTGGGTCAGCAGGTTCGTGTTCTTGCCGATCCAGCCCAGGCCGGCCCGTGCCGCCAGCGCGCGCTCGGCCAGTGGCCGGTCGTCGACGTAGGCCGTGGCACCGGCCGGCAGTCCGGCCTCCCTGAGATCGCGCGCCAGGTCTTCCAGCCGTTGCCGCAGCGCCACGTGGTAGTCGCTGCCGACCGCATAGCGGGCGATCCGTCCGGCTGGCTGCCGCGGCTCGCCGGCCAGCACCGGCGCGAGCGCCTGATGCAGCGCATCCGATGCCCCGTCCCAGGCGGGTCGGTCGCCGCCGGCGTACGGCGCCGCGACCACGATCACCGATCGGGCCTCGGCCTCGTGTCGCCGCACATCGGTGGCAACCGTGGGGCGAGTCCCGCCCATCCAGTCCATGCCGCCCATGCGCCCGGCAGCGACGCTCTCCTCCATGCGTGCCCGGTCATCGGGCAGCGGCGCGGCATCTGTCACTCCCACCAGCTGCAGCCCGTGGCGGTTCGCCAGGGCTTCCAGGCGCTTGCGCGGCGCCATCGGTCAGTCCGCCTCGAGGATGACCCCGGTCAGGCGGCCGTCCTGCATGACGGCCTGCAGCTCGCCGCGCTGCGCACGGCGGCGCACGGTCGAGACGCTGACGCCAAGGCGCTCGGCGGCCTCGGCCACGCGCAGCACCGGACCGTCGGCCGGCGACTGGGCGAGCCGCTCCGCCACGACCTCGGCGTGGCGCTGGCGGTCAGCATCGTCCGGGATCCAGCGCCGCTCGAATGCCTTGCCGTGGAAGCGCCGCTTGCCGGCGGCCGCGGTGCGCTGCTGGCGGGTGATCGAGGCGATGGCCAGCAGGATCGCGCCTGTCACCAACGACACCAGGCTGGCCAGCCCGAGACTCACGCGGCCGCGCAGGCCGCTCATGCCGGCATCCCCGCCAGCTCGTCCTTGCGCTCGCGCGCCATCAGCGCCGCCACGGCCGTCATGGGCGGTCGCGCATCGTGGATCACGGCCGCCACCTGCTGGGCGATCGGCAGCTCAACCCCATGCAGTGCGGCAAGGTCAAGCGCGCCACGGACCGTGCTCACGCCCTCGGCGACCCCATTGAGCTGGCCCGCCGCTTCGGGCCAGGCCAACCCGGAGCCCATCAGCTCGCCGGCCCGTCGATTGCGCGACAGCGGGCTCATGCAGGTCGCGATCAGGTCTCCCACGCCGGCGAGCCCGGCGAAGGTCAGCGGGTGCGCGCCCGCCGCCACGCCCAGGCGGGTCATCTCCGCCAGGCCGCGGGTGATGATGCCGGCCTTCGCCGAGTCACCAAAGGCGAGCCCGTCCACCATGCCGGCGGCCAACGCCACCACGTTCTTCAGAGCGCCGCACAGCTCCACGCCCACAACATCCGGGTTGGTGTAGACCCGGAATCGATCCGAGGCCAGCAGGCCGGCCATCTCGCTCGCCAGGTCGGCATCCTGCGCGGCCACCACGCTGCCGGCGGGCTTGCCGGCCGCGATCTCACGCGCCAGGTTCGGCCCGGAGAGCACAGCCACGCCGCGCCCCGGCAGCTCCTGCGTGATCACCTCGCTCATGCGGCAGTGACTCTCTTCCTCGATCCCCTTGACGACGCTCAGCAGCGCCGCGTTCGAGTCCAGGCTGGCTGCCAGGCGTCGCAGCGTCTCCCGCAGATGGGCCGATGGAACGGCCAGCAGGTAGGCCCGATGCGGCTCGGCCAGGAAGGCATCCTCGGTCGCCACCCTGATGTTGGGCGGGAACGAGATGCCCGGCAGGTAGCGGCGGTTCTCGCGTGCCAGCGCCAGCTCTTCGTTGCGTTCCGGCGTGTGCGCCCAGATCGTGACGGGCCGCTCCGCCGCGGCCAGCTTGATCGCCAGGGTCGTGCCCCAGGCGCCGGCGCCAATGATCCCGATCTGGTCGGTCACTCGACGGTGATCTCCTCGCGCTCGGGCGGGGCTGGTGGCGGCGTCTTGTCGTCGAGCTTGGTGATCCAGTGGTCGAGATAGCTGCGCGCGGCCAGCAGCTGCTCCCGGCCGGCGGCCTTCATGTGGGTGCGGGTCTGCGCCGGGAACACCTCGCGCATCACCGCCCAGAAGGCGGTCTCGACGCTGTCGCGTCGCGCGCTGCTGCCCTTCTGACTCCGCTCGAGCTCGCTGATCCGCGCCTCAAGGTCATCGGTTCTCTCTCGGTCATCCACGGCTGCCACCTCCATTGCTGTTCCGCGGCGGGGCCGCGAAGCGGATCTTCAGTACATGGTCGTCGAACTTGGCGCCCAGCGTCGGCGCATCGATCAGGGCGCGGGGCAGGACCAGGTTGCGACGCAGGCTGCCCACGTCGATGAGGATCTCGTCGGCGTGGCGCGAGAGCGCGATCTCCTCCTTTGTCGCGAAGGGCAGCTCCACGCTGAGCACGAACTGGCCGCCATCGCGGGAAACGGTGTAGGGCCGGCCGTGATAGTACTGGGCGGTCGGATCCGTCTCGTCGTATAGGGCCTTCCCCATCTCGCGCAGGATCCCCAGCCCAACCACCTCGCGGTCGAAGTAGGGCGCCTGGCGGATCGGGATCGGGGCAAACGCTTGCTCCACCATCGGTCCATAGCGCTGCTGCGCCTCATACCAGCCGCGGAAGTACTTCCAGCCGACATCGGCGGGCAGGATGCGATTGGCGATCACCAGGTCGGTCGGGTAACCGTACAGGTGGAAGTAGGTGAAGGAGCGCTGCGCCTCCCTGATCACCACGCGCTCCAGGGTCAGCACCACGCGGACCGAGGTGCGATCGGGGTCGACCAGCAGGTCGTGCATGTGTTCCAGCTTCCGGAAGAGCTCCTCGCCTGCGTCGAAGACCTCGCTGGACGGGATGGGCATGCCGACCACCCGCTGGATGATGGGGCCGGTCAGCTTGGTGATCCGGCGGCCGATCGGCTCGATCTTCTCCATCCACCAGCGTCCAGCCTCCGGCATGGAGAGGAGGCGGAGCGTCTCGCCGGTGGGCGCGGCGTCGACCACCACCACGTCGTAGTCGCCCGAGTCGTGGTGCTCCGCGATCCATAGCAGGCTGCCCACCTCGTCCATGCCGGGCAGCACCGTCATCTCGTCGGCCAGCACGTCGTCCAGGCCGCGCCAACGCAGCACGCTGGCCGCGTACTCCTGGATCCGGCCCCAGTACTTCTCCACGTTGTGGAAGACGTCCGACTCCTGGCCCCACAGGTTCGGGGCGATCTCACTTGGCTCGGGACCCAGCTCGACCCCAAAGACATCGCCCAGCGAGTGGGCGATGTCGGTCGACAGGACCATGGTGCGAAGGCCGCGATCGGCACAGGTGATTGCCGTGGCGGCGGCGACGCTCGTCTTTCCGACGCCGCCCTTGCCGGTGTAGAGCAGGATCCGGGTCACGGGCTGATTGTCGCGGGTCGGGTCTAGCGGCGCTTGGTTCGACCTTTGGTCGACGCGCGCCTCGGCCGGGCCGAACGGCGGGCGGCATCCTCCGAGGCGCGCTCCCTGAAGATGAGCCGGATGGGCGTGCCAAGGAAGCCGTACTCGTCGCGGATGCGGTTCTCCAGGTAGCGCCGATAGCTGAAGTGGATCAGCTCCGGGTCGTTGACGAAGATCACGAACGTGGGGGGCGCCACGGCGACCTGGGTCGCGTACAGGATCTTGCCCAGCCGATTGCGGACATGTGACGGCGGATGGGCGCGCACCGCATCGGTCACGACCCGGTTCAGGTCGGCGGTGGGCACGCGCCGATAGCGTTCTTCCGCCACGCGGCGAGCCTCGCGCAGGACGCGCTCCATCCGCTGTCCGGTCTGGGCGGAGGCGAACACGATGTCGGCCCAGGCCAGGTAGGGCGCCTCGCGGCGCAGGACCTTGAGCCACTCGTCAGCGGTGTGGCCGTCCTTCTCGACCACGTCCCACTTGTTGATGACCAGCACGATGCCCTTGCCGGCTTCCAGCACGTGCCCGACCACGTGGGCGTCCTGCGCCGTGTAGCCCTCGGTCGCATCGGTCATCACCACCGCCACGTCGGCGCGGTCGATCGCCTTCATCGAGCGCAGCACCGAGTACCGCTCGATCCCGCGCTGAACCGATCCCCGCCGGCGGATGCCGGCGGTGTCGACCAGGATCAGCGGTTCGGCGTCGACCACCACCGCGGTATCCACCGGATCCCGGGTCGTGCCGGGCACGTCGGAGACGATCATGCGTTCCTGGCCGAGCACGCGGTTCACGAAGGTGGACTTGCCGGTGTTCGGCCGTCCCACGATGGCCACCCGCGGCGGCCCCATGTCGGTCTCGGAGAGCTCGGTGAGCTCATCCGGGGACAGGGACTCATCGGTCCAATCCGGCTCCGACGGCGCTGGCGGAGCGGGTGGCAAGGCGTCGACGATCATGTCGGCCAGGTCGCCGGTGTTGCGCCCGTGCTGCGCGCTGACGGTGATCGCCGGATCCATCCCCAGCGCGTAAAACTCGGCGCCTTCCTGCTCCAGCCGGGGGTTGTCCGCTTTGTTGATGACCATGATGGTGGGCGTGGATGTCCTGCGGAGGCGGTCCGCCACCTCGTGGTCGAGCGGCGCCAACCCGGCGGCGGCATCCACCACGAACAGGATGACGTCCGCCTCCTCCATGGCCACCCGCGCCTGGTCCTGCACGCGAGCCTCGATATGGGTGCCGGGCTCCAGCTCCAGGCCGCCGGTATCGACCAACGTGAAGTCACGGCCGTTCCAGTCGCCGGTCCCGTAGACGCGGTCGCGGGTGGTGCCCGGCATGTCCTCCACGATCGCCAGCCGCTCGCCGATGAGGCGGTTGAAGAGCGTGGATTTGCCGACGTTCGGTCGCCCCACGATGGCGACCACCGGTAGCGCGGGTGGGGACATGGCCTCCAGTCTACGGAGGACCTTGCTCCAGCAGCGCGCGGATGTGCTGGGCGCTCACCAGGTTGCCCTTGCGCTCGTGCTCAGCCAGAGAACGTTCGAGCGCGGCCCGCCAGCCGTCGGACCTGCCCGCACGCGCCTCCACGTGGGCGAGCGCCTCGTACGTATCGCCGCGCAACTCCAGGAAATCTGTCGGCTCGACCATCTCGACGGCCTCGCCGATCAGCCCCTCCGCGTCCTCCAGTCGTCCATCGTCGGCGGCAGCCATGGCGCCTACGTAGCGCCACTCGGCCTGAGTTGCGATGTCATTCGGCGAGCCTGTCTTCTGGGCAAGCGCAATGGCCGCTTCCATCTCGTCACGACGGCCGAGGAGATACAGCGCCTTCGCCCGCATGGCGGCCAGCGTCGAGAGGACGCCCGTTTCGCCGATGTCGCCCAGAATCGCAATCCCGGCGGCGAGCTCCTGGTCGGCCGCCTCGAAATCCTGGGCAAGGAATTCGATCCATCCACCAGCGAGGGCGATCGAACCCAGCCGAACGCTCATCCCACGCTCCCTGAGATACGCCTTGGCGTCCTTGAGCTGGCTGCGGGCTTCCGCGAACCGTCCCTCCATGGCCAAGAGCGGCGCCGCGAACGCGCCGCGTGGCGTAGGCGAGGCGCCCTCGGCTGCGATCATCTCCGCTTCCCGTTCGAGGGCCTGACGGACCGGGACGGGGCCGTAGCGAAGCCCGTTGCGAATCTGCTGGGTCGTATGCCCCCACAACCGCGGGTCCTCGCCGGGCTGCATGAGATCTCGCGCTTCCTGCAAGGCCGCAAGGTTGTCCATCCAGCGACACTTCGTGAGATACACGCTGGCGCGCACATGCGAGGCGGTGACCTGGCCCCACTTGCTCCCCACCTGCCTCGCGAGCTCTTCCAGCTCATCGGCGCGAGCGAGGACCTGATCTTCGTCAACGGTGGGATCGGTGAACATCGAAAAGTCGAGGCGGTTGACCTCGACGCGGAGGCGGAGCTCCTCATCGGTTGAGCGGATCGCTGCGGCCTCCGCATCGTCAAGCGCGCGCCACGCAGGTGGCATGTCGCCCATCTCGAAATGAGTCGCGGAAACATGGATGAGCAGCTGGGCACGCTCACGATCGTCGACGACAAGGTCTGCGGCGCGGCTCAGCAGGTTGGCCGCCGCATGCTGGTCATTCCGGCCGAGCGCCCGCATCCCGGCCGGCCGCAAGTGCTGGACGGCGCGCATTCCCAGTGACGCAGTGAGCTCATCGGTCAGTCCAAGTTCGGATCGATACCGGTGTGCCTGCTCCAGGTGGTAGGCCATGACCTCCTCGTATTCGAGCAGGCGATCTCCGGCGAGCCGTTCCAGCCAATCTGCGAAGCGGGCGTGGAGATCCGCGCGTTGCTCCTTGGTGAGCGACGCATACGCGGCATCGCGGACGAGGAGGTGCCGGAAACGGAACGCTTCGTCGCCGGTCGTGGCGGATCGGTCCGGCCGGACGAGCTCCTTGCGGACGAGCGTCATCAGGCGGGGTCCAAGGTCCTCGCGCCGCTCGGGTGGCGATAGCTCAGCCACTGCCGAGCGCTGGAAGATCTTCCCCACCACTGCCGCACGGCCGATCAGGTCCCGCTCTGATGGCTCAAGGCGGTCGAGCCGGGCGGCCACCAGCGCGGAGATGCTCGGTGGTACGGGGATCGACTGCAGCTCATCGGCTGCTCGCCAGCGCCCGTTCTCCCGCTGCAGGACGCCCTGGTCGACCAGCATGGAGACCAGCTCCTCGACGAACAGCGGGTTGCCCTCCGCCGTGTCGCCGATCCGCTGCTGGACGGTTTGCGCCAACTCCGCGTCATCGACGAGGTTCGCGATCAGCTCTGTCGCGTCCCCCGCGCTCAACGGTTCGAGCAGGATGGTGGTCGCGTTGAGCTTTCCCCCACTCCAGTGAGGCCGCGCCTCCAGCAGTTCCGGACGCGCGACCGCTATCAGCAGGATCGGCGCCTCACGCGACCAATCCGTCACGTGGTCGATCAGATCGAGCATCGTGGGCTCCGCCCATTGCAGGTCATCGATCACCACGATGAGCGGCCTCTTCGCGGCAACGGCTTCCAGGAACTTGCGGACGCCCCAGAACGTTTCCTCGTTCGCCACGACCTCGTCTGACAGGCCGATGGTGGGGCAGACCCGATCGAGGATCGGGTCCCGCTCGGGTGCCTCCTCCAGCAGCGTACGAAGCTTCTCAACTGCCACTGCCGGCGCCTCATTCAGCTCGATCCCCGCCGCCGCCTGGGCGAGCTCGATGACCGGCCAAAAGGTGATGCCTTCGCCATAGGGCAGGCATCGGGCTCGGAGCACCTGAGCGCGCTCCCGCATTTGGCCGAGGAATTCATGGATCAGGCGCGACTTGCCGACACCAGCGGTTCCGAGCAGGGTGAACAGGTAACAGGCCTGCTCCTCGATGGCCCGGTCGAAGGCCTCGCCCAGGACCCGCAACTCGCGTGTGCGTCCGACAAGTGGCGTGTCATGGCGGCGCGCAGGTCCGCCGTCCGCGATGCCGACGAGGCGGTGCGCCTCGACCGGATCGGCCTTGCCTTTCAAGGTCAGCGGCGAAACTGGTTCCACCTCGACCTGCGCTCGCACGAGCCGGTGAGTGCTCCCGCCGAGCAGCACCTGCCCCGGATCCGCCGCCTGCTCCAGGCGGGCTGCGACGTTGACCGCGTCGCCGGTCACCAGCGTGTGTCCCGCGGTCGCCTCGCCGGCGACGACCTCACCGGTATTGACGCCGATCCGTAGCGCGATGGGGTGCCAGCTTTCACTCGCCAGCTCCTCATTCAGCAGTCCTACCGCGGCCTGCATCTCGTGCGCGGCGCGCACGGCGCGGAACGCGTCGTCCTCGTGGAGGATCGGGATGCCGAACACGGCCATGACGGCATCACCGATGAATTTCTCGACCGACCCCCCATGACGCTCGATCACCCGACGCATGACGTCGAAATATCGCGACAGCATGCGCCGCGTCGATTCAGGGTCAGTCCGCTCGCCAAGGCTCGTTGAGCCCACGACATCCGCGAACAGGACCGTGACGGTCTTGCGAACTTCCGTCGCGGGTTCGGCGGATCCGAGAGCGCTGCCGCAGTTCAGGCAGAAGCGCGCGCGCTCGGGGTTCTGCTCGCCGCAGTTGGCGCAATGGATCATGCGCAGCGGAGTGTACGTCCGCGCTGACGGTTCCTTGCGGTCTGGCACGGCGTGGGCCGATACGATGGCCCTGATGCACATCGGAATCGTGTCCACCCGGCTGGCTGGCGTGGACGGGGTCACCTTCGAGGCTACCAAGTGGGAGATGGCGCTCGAGCGCATGGGCCACCAGGTCCGCATGTGCTCCGGCGCGGTGGACGCGCTGCGCACCACCGCCCGCCTGGTGCCGCCGATGCACTTCGCCTGGCCGCCGGCCGCACGCGTCACCGAGGCGGCCTTCGATCCCGACAGCGACCCGGCCGCCGTGCGCGGCGAGATCAGCCGGCTGTCCGACCTGCTGGTGCCGGTGCTCGACCACTGGATCGATGCGGAGCGGATCGAGCTGCTCATCGTCGAGAACGCCTGGGCCATCCCGATGCACCTGCCGCTGGGCGTCGCACTGCGCCGGATCGTCGAGCGGCGGCAGATGCCCGCCATCGGCCATCACCACGACTACTGGTGGGAGCGCAGCCGCTTCGAGAGTTGCGTCGTACCGGACGTGCTGGATGGGGCCTTCCCGCCCGACCTGCCGACCATCCACCATGCCAGCATCAACTCGCTCGCCGCCGGTGAGCTGCGGCGCCG
>DATEOS010000226.1:0-2212 GCA_035273815.1 Candidatus Limnocylindria bacterium | reverse complement strand
CGGGTCCGTCCCGCCGGGCCGTGATGTGGCCGGGATGGTGGTCAGGCGGTGGCGGTGCCACCCAGCTCGCCGGCCGCCTGCTCGAACTCGCGCTCGATCTCGGTCAGCTCGGCGTCGGTGCCCTGGCGGCGCGGACCGGCGAACCGGGTGCGAGCCCACAGGACGTAGTAGATGGCCAGCAGGATGAGGAAGCCGGCCACGGTGGCCAGCGCCGCGGGATTGAGCGGGAACGGATACAGGAACAGCGGCGAGATGAGGATGATCCAGACGACCGCCACGATCGCGATCGGCCGGCTCCAGCGTCCGAGGCTCCAGGTCCGCTCCTCGCGCCACGACTGGTCGCCCCACAGCCCGAGGGCGATGCACAGGCCGTAGGCCCAGTACAGGAGCACGGTGCTCACGCCGGTCACGCCGGCGATGATGAAGAACGGATCGCCCCCGAGGGCCTTGGTCAGCACGTAGATCAGGGCGATGAGCAGCCAGCTCGCGACGGTGATGGCGATGACCGCGTTGGCCGGCGTGCGGAAGCGGGTGCTGACCTTCTTGAGCCAGCGGCTGCCCGGGACGCCGTCATCCCGGCTGAAGGCGAAGAGCATCCGGCCGGCGGAGGCGATCGAGGAGAAGCCACAGAAGGTCATGGCCACCGCGATGCCCGCGGCCAGCAGGCCGCCCAGGGTGTCCAGCCCGGTCCCGAGGTTGGCGCCCAGGATGTAGGCCACGCCATAGCCGCCCGGGCTGTTGGCCAGGACGTCCTCCGGCGAGGTCATCTTGAGGGTCAGGGCCGTGAGCACGATGAACCCGAAGATGGCCGACACGGCCACCGACAGGAAGACGCCCCAGGCCGAGGCGGTGCGGGCCGCCACGGTCTCCTCGGCGACGTGCGCCGAGGCGTCATAGCCGGTGTACGTCCACTGCGCCTGGAGCAGGCTCAGCGCGAACGCGCCGGCCACGCCGAACGGGATGATCGTGGCGATCGGCGCACCGTCCGCCGTGGTCCCGGCCGGGGCGACCGTGAACAGGAAGTCGAGCGGGTGGATGGGCTGCGAGCCGAGCGCGAAGAGGGCGACGGCGATGGCGATGACGAAGCCGATGTGCCACCACACCGAGATGTCGTTCATCGTCGACACGATCTTCGTTCCGGCCACGTTGAAGCCGATCTCGATGAGCATGAGCAGGCCGGTCAGCCAGATGGCGTTGAGCAGGCCGAACGTCTCGGCGTTGACGTCGAACCCGAACAGCGGGTTCAGGATGGTCACGCCCAGGTAGTAGGCCGCGGCGTAGTTGATGCCGGCGACGATGGAGATCTGGCCACCCAGATTGAGCCAGGCGGTCCACCAGCCCCAGTCCTTGTTGCGCAGGCGGCTGGCCCAGTAGTACAGGCCGCCCGCGGTCGGATAGGCGGAGGCGATCTCGGCCATGGCGGCCGCGATCATCAGCGTGAACACGGTGACCAGCGGCCAGCCGATGCCGTTGGCTCCCGGGCCACCGAGCGACAGGCCGTAGTTGTAGAGGATGACCGCGCCGGTCAGGATGCTGATGATGCTGAAGCTGATGGCGAAGTTCGAGAACCCGCCCATCGAGCGGTAGAGCTCCTGGGCATAGCCGAGCTTGTGCAGGTCAGCGATGTCCTGCTGGATGACGTCGTCGCGGGACTGTGTCATCGGACCCTCCCTGGGGGACGTCGCGCGACGGGGGCTCGTCGCGTCAGGTCCCGGCGCCGGCTCCCTCCGCCGGCGACGCTATCGGCTGCACCCGGCAGACCGGCCGGGGCGCCACGCGGGAAACGCTGGGATACGCGGATGACGCAGGGACGGCGGCCGCGGGCCGCAGTGCCGATCACGGCACGGGGAGTCGGTCGCTCGCCCTCCTTTCCACCGGCGCCAGGCAGGGGCCGGTCCGCTGGCGGGGACGATACGCGCGCACCCGGCGCGCGACAAGGTGCTCCGGCTCAGTAGAGCATCGTCGTCCCGGAGGGGAAGACGAAGTCGAAGGCGGTCGGGGGCAGGGACGCGTCGGGCGCCAGCTCGGTGACCTCGGCCAGGCGGGTGACCACGCCGGCCACGGTCTCCGTGAGGCGCAGGATGACGCCGGTCGCGCGGTCGACGACGAGGTCGATGCGGAAATCCGGGCGGTCGGCGGTCAGCTCGATCGTGCGCGGGTGGGCGCAGGTCAGGCCGATGGTCTCGCGGCCCAGCAGCGGCTCGCCCTCGAC
>DATEOS010000225.1:0-10859 GCA_035273815.1 Candidatus Limnocylindria bacterium | reverse complement strand
TGCTCGTCGAGGCGCTCTGCCGCCTTCAGCGAGGACAGCGGGCCGAGCGCCGAGTCGGCCGACGTGGGGTCGGTCGCCTCAATGTCGGCGATCTTCGCGGTGAACTTCTCGACGAACGGCTCGTACAGCTCGTCGGCGACGATGAAGCGCTTCGCCGCGTTGCATGACTGGCCGCTGTTGTCGAGGCGGGCGTCGATTGCGTTCTGCACCGTGGCGTCGAGGTCGCCGGTCGAAAGCAGGATGAATGGGTCGGATCCGCCCAGCTCGAGCACGACCTTCTTCAGGTGGCGGCCCGCTATCTCGGCCACCGCGGCGCCGGCGCGCTCCGAGCCGGTGAGCGAGACGCGCTACACCCGCGGGTCGGCGATGATCCGCTCGAGCTGGTCGTGCGTGGCGTAGATGTTCACGTAGGCGCCGGCCGGGAAGCCCGCGTCGCGGAAGATCTGCTCCATTGCGGCGGCCGATTCGGGGCACTGCGCGGCGTGCTTGAGCAGGATGGTGTTGCCGATGATCAGGTTCGGGCCGGCGAAGCGCGCGACCTGGTAATACGGGAAGTTCCAGGGCATGACGCCAAGCAGCACGCCGAGCGACGAACGACGGATGACGGCCGAGCCATCCCCCGCGAGGAGCTCGATCGGCTCGTCCTTCAGGAAGTCCGGCGAGTGGTCGGCGTAGTACCCGTAGATGTCCGCGGCGAAGTCGACCTCGGAAAGCGCCTGGGCGATCGGCTTGCCCATCTCGCGCACGATGAGCTCCGCCAGCTCCTGCCGGCGCTCGGTGTGCAAGTCGCTGACGCGGCGGATGAGGGCCGCGCGCTCCTCCACGGTGGTCGACCTCGACCAGGTGCGGTGCGCATCGTCGGCTGCGGCGATGGCGGCCTCGAGCTCGACGTCGGTGATGGTGTCGTAGGTCTTGACCGTCTCGCCGGTGGCGGGGTTGGTCACGGCATAGCTCATCGTGTGGACCTCCTTGTCCATGCGCCACGCCAGGGCCGGACTGCTGCGGTGCAGCCCGCCGGGGGCGGAGTGTGGGCTGGGGCGATTCTACTCGCGGCTCCGGACGGGCCGGAAGCCCCCATCCGCCGCGCGGGCGGCCACGAAGAGCAGGTCGGCCAGGCGGTTCAGGTACGCCAGCACATGCGAGTCCGGCAGCTCGCCGGCCTCTGACAGAGCGACGGTGCGGCGCTCCGCCCGTCGCACCACGCTGCGGGCCAGGTCCAGCGCGGCGCCAGTCATCGACTCCCCGGGCAGTACGAACTCGACCGGCATCTCCTGGGTCGCCTCGAGCGCATCGATATCCGCCTCCAGCGCGCTGACCATCTCGGCGGTCACCAGGGTCGCGCCCGGCGTCAGCCGCTCGCGCCGATTGGCGTGGGTGGCCAGCTCCGCGCCCACCACGAACAGCTCGCGCTGCAGGCGCACGATCAGCGGGTCCAGCCGTGCCTCCGTGCGATCGGTGATGGCGCCGATGCTGGCCCGCGCCAGCCCCAGCGCGGAGACCGCCTCATCGGTGGTGCCATAGGCATCGGTTCGGAGGTCGGCCTTACTGACCCGATCGCCGCCGTACAGCAGGCCGGTAGAGCCGTCGTCGCCTTTGCGGGTGTAGATGCGCATCGCGTCCCCGATGGTACGCGGCCCGCGCTTGCCGGGTGGGCGAGCATCCGAGGCACGGAATGTGCATCCGCGTGCTCGGCCATGGCCGAGCGCAAGCGTGTCGTCGTCATCAACGACACCAAGGAGATCCTGGAGCTCTTCCGCGACGTGCTGGAAGGCGAGATGGGGCACGAGGTCATTCTCATGAGCTTTGCCCCGGACGAGCTGGATCGGATCCTCGACGCCAAGCCTGACCTCCTGGTCATCGACTTCGTCATTGGCGATCGCGAGATGGAGGGTTGGCAGCTGCTGCAGAAGATGCGCATGCACCGCGACACCGCGCACATCCCGATCGTGGCCTGCACTGCCGCGGTCAGGCAGGTGCGCGAGTCCGAGGCCTACCTGCTGGAGCAGGGCATCGAGGTGGTGCTCAAGCCCTTTACCATCGACCAGCTGGAGGGAGCGGTTGCGCGCGCCCTGCAACTCGGCGACGAGCCAGCGCCAATCACCCGGCGCAAGGGTGCCAGCTAGAACAGCCCGGGAGGCGGCTCCCATCGGTCGGCCAGCAGAGTGACCTTGACCGGCGGCCCGACGACCTCCTCGGTCTTCTCCTTGATCGTCTGGATCAGCTCACCGGCCCACGGGCAGAACGGCGTGGTCAGCACCATCTTGATCTCGGTGGGTGCGCCGTCAGACCCGATCTCGACGTTCTTGATCAGGTCCAGGTCCACGATGCTCATCCCGATCTCCGGATCGTGGATCTCGTAGAGCGCGGTCATCACCTCGTCCACCTGGGCGAGGTTCGAGTCAATCGTCATATCCCGACCAGTTTACCAAGGATTCGCGATCGCTCTACTTCAGAGCGGTATCGAAGGCCGGGTGCGGCGTCGGCACGGTTGGCCGCACGCGGGTGTAGCCCTCGTACACCACGCCCTCGCGCTCAAGCGTCTCGCGCAGCTCCTTCGCCTCCTCGCGCGCGTCCGGCTGGCTGGCGTGGCACTCGAGGGCGGCGATCCGTCGCTCCACCGCGGGCGTGATGTCGATCCGGTGCGTGGCTGCCCCCTCCTCGGGCGACAGGTCGTAGCGCCTGGTGCCCGGCCCGAAGACCGGCGCGATGACGAACACCGAGTGCGGCGCGATTCCCTGCTCCGACAGCCGCTCGATCGCCCAGCGCGTGGCTGAGCCGATCACCACGTGGTCGGGGTGTCCGGTCACGCCGTGCGCCCCGAAGGTGACGACCGTGTCCGGCTGCCGATCGGAAAGCCAGAGCGCAATGTCGTCGACGAGCTCGGAGAACGAGGCCTCCGCCAGTCCGCCGTCCGGATAACCCTCCAGGAGAGTCACCTCATCCAGACCGATCCGCGCGGCGGCGCAGCGCAGCTCGTCCTCGCGCCGCTGGGCAAGATCCTCGTCCGGGACGCCGTCGGGCGTCCCCGCCTCACCGCGGGTCGCCACCAGCAGTCGGACCGCGCGGTGCGCGTCGTGCGCCAGCGCCAGCGCCCCAGCGCAGCCGAAGCTCTCGTCGTCGGGATGCGCCAGCACTGCCGCGATGCCGCCGTATCGCTCATCGGGTCGCGATTCGCTCACCGGTCAGCCGACCTCCTCATCGTCGTCGCTCAGCAGGGACCAGCCACGGGCCTCGACCGCCGTCCTCATCGTACGCAGCACTGCCAGCTTCGCGCTCGCCACCTCCGTCACGAAGCGGCGGGTGCCGGCCTCGTCCAGGGTCGAACCCGGAGGCGCCGAGTCGCGTCCGACGTTGAGCCAGGCGAGGTGATATCGGTCCATCCGTCCCCAGACGCGTTCGAGCAGCTCGTCCGAGTTGAGCAGCCACACGCGGAACAGGTTCCAGTCGGGATCTGTGGTGAGGCGCTCACCGTCAGCGATCAGTTGATCGGTGGCCTCCAGGAAGGCACGCCGGGACATCACCGTGCGGCCGGGCATGGCGCAGAGGATAGGTGAGCGCCACGGCGCGCGCCCGTTCGTACCATTGTTCTCCAGCAGCCGGCTTCGAACACTTGCGCCTCGTGGATCGTCCAGGTTTGCCGGGCCTCAATGCCCGGGCCGTTGCCACCCTTGCCGCCGCACTGCTCGCGCCGGCGGCGGTAGCCGTGCTCCGGCTCTTCCCGCCGCTGAGCCTCAGCGATCCGGGCTCTCCCTCGTGGCTTGGGCCGACCGTGGCGGGGCTCGCCTCGTCGGCGGTGGGCGTCGCTGCCGCCCTGGCGGTGGCCGCCGGCCTGCGACGCTCGACGCTCGCGCCGCTGGTCGAGGCGGCCGGGCTCGGCTCCCTGGCCGCGGGCCTCGCGGCGGGAATCTTCCACGCAGTGAGCAATCCGGCCTCGTTCCCGGACGGCGGGCTGCCGATCGCGGCCCTGGTCGCCGGGACTGGCCTGCTGGTGAGCCGGCTGGTGCCCGAGGTCCGCCTCGACAGACGCGCGCGACGCATGACATTGGTCGGCGTGGCAGTGGTGATCGAGGTCGCCCTGGCGGTGGCGCTGTTCGCACCGGTCGGGCCGGCCGTGGGGCCGTGGCTCACCGCTGCGGGCGCCGCCATGGCCGCGGCCGCTTGCGTGCCCTGGCCGTATTTGGGCCCGGCCCTGCTGGCCGGCGCGTTTGCTGCGCTGGCCGCCATCCGGCCTGGCTCGCTGGATGCCATCCCCCCGCTGCTGGCCATGCTGGCCGGTGGCATCGCCTGCAGCTGGGAGCGCGTCGTCGCCGACCGGGCTGCACCGGTGCAGCCGATGGCCCTCGAGGCACCGGCGCTGACGACTAGCCTTGGGCCGATGCAGCCCAGCACCCGGTCGCGTTCCACGGATGATGAGGCCATGCGCCTCGCCCATGAGCTGCGCGGCACCATCGAGGAGCTGATGCAGTCGCGCCGCACCATCGAGCTGCAGCGCGAAGAGCTGCTTCGCACCGCCAGCCACGACCCGTTGACCGGCGTGGCGACCCGCCGGCTTGTGCTGGAGCGGCTGGCGATCGAGGTCGCCGAATCGCGCCGGTATGCGCATCCGGTAGCCGCGGTGCTGATCGACGTCGACGGCTTCGCCCGGCTGAACCACGAGCACGGCCTGGCGGTGGGCGACGACGTGCTGCGCGAGCTGGCGCTGCGCCTCCGTCTGCGGATGCGTGCGGCCGACGCGCTCGGGCGCGTGGGCGGCGACAGCTTCTTGGCCATCCTGCCCCACACCGACGAGCGCGGAGCCGCCGTCTTCTCCGACGCGATCCGCAGCCGGCTGGTGGCGCGGCCGATCATGACCGCCGCGGGGGAGCTCACGGTGGCGATCTCCATTGGCGTCGCCTTCATGCGACCGGGGATGGAGCTCAGCCCGGACGAGTTGCTGGCGGCCGCTGACGAGGCGCTGGCGTCGGCACGGGCGGCCGGTGGCAACCGGATCGCCTTCGACCGCATGCATGGCCTGATGCGCATCGACGAGCGCCAGTCCTTCGAAGGGCCGAGCTCGTCAGACGGTTCCGAGACGGGGTAGCAACGCCACAAGATAGCGGCCCCGGCTTATCCACACCGCAACATGTTGTGGACAACGGGCTCCATCGGCCCTGAGCCGATGGTATCCTCGAATCCTCATGCCGCCCGTCCCCGAGCTGTCCGCCAAGCTCATCTTTCCCACCAAGGAGATCGTGGAGGAGTACTACCTCCCGATCATCTACACCGCCTGCCGGACGTGTTACTCCGAGCTCGTGCCCGCGCAGATCTGGGACAAGGCGGTCAGCCGCCAGGTGGCGGACGAGAAGCAGCAGAGCCTGGTGCGCAAGGTCATGGAGTCAGGGCACGGCTCGACCATTGAGCACGTCAACTTCACCTTTGCCATCAGCGGCGTGACGCGGACGCTCTCCCACCAGCTGGTTCGCCATCGGGCCGGGACCGCCTTCGACCAGCAGTCGCAGCGCTACGTCAGCTTCAAGGCGCGCGACAACTACACCGTCCCCGACTCGATCGCCAATGGCGACCTGCCGGACGACCTGGCCGGCCAGTTCCGCCAGGCCATCGATGACAACCTGGCGCTTTACGGGCAGCTTCTGCAGGCGGAGGTGCCGGCCGAGGACGCGCGATTCATCTTCCCCAACGCCATGCAGACCAACCTGATCATGACGGTCAACCTCCGTCAGCTGATCCACATGTCCGGCCTGCGCCTCTGCACCATGGCCCAGTGGGAGATCCGCCAGCTCTTCAAGCAGATCCGCCATGAGATCTTCCGCGTCTCGCCCTTCTTCGGCAGCTTCCTGGCGCCCAAGTGCATCCCGCTCGGCTACTGCGACGAGATGGGCAACCGCGACGAGCATTGCCGCATCCGGCCGCATCGCGACACGGTGATGGCTGTCTGGGAGGCCTATCGGGGCGGCGAACTGACGGAGACCGATGGACCGGTGGTGCCCGAAACCTCACCGTTCCGGCCACGCCCGCGCCGGACACCGGTGCCCATCACCTCCGACGACGTCGTGCCTGAGCATCCCGTGGCCATGGCCAGCGAGTCCGCCGGAGACGCCGACCGAGTCTAGGACGCCCGCTTACCCTTTAGCCAGCCCACGGCTCATACGACCCGGGAAGCCGGTCCCGATAGGTCGGAACGACAGGTTCCTTCGTCGATTCAGCCGCCCGCTGGCTGAAATGACCACAGAAACCGCTTGAACCACCCGGGCGGGGAAGGTTCCGTGGTTCATTCAGCCGCAGGCTGGCTAACCAGCCATCGCCGCGCGCCCGATCAGTTGTCAGGCGATACCCCGTCGCCGAGTGTGAAGCGGCGCAGCTCCTCTTCCGCCTCTTCGGCCGCACGCTTGCCCTCCGCCACCAGGAAGGAGTTCATCCGGCTCGAATCCACGATCAGCAGCGTGTGCCCGCGTTCGTTGCGGTCCAGCACGATCCGATCGTCGCCGTGGAAGCTGATCGACCAGTTGGCCTGGAGCTGGACCAGCGTGGCCAGCAGCACCTTCTCGTTGAACGACCAGTCCAGGAACGTGGCGTTGAGCCAGCCCAGCACGTCGCGCAGCTGCAACGAGGTGTTGCGTGGCAGGCGCGACAGCAGGTGCACGATGCGCAGCCGGGCAAATGGGTCACCGCTGCGCGCGATCTGTGGCGGCGCCAGCTCCGGATCGGGCATGCCATCCGGGGGCGCATGGAGCGGGGAAGTGGCGGTCGGCTCGGTCATCGGTCCCGACGGAGTGTGAACGCTCATCCATTTGGCCGCCACTCAGCTGGTATTGACCAATTACGCAAGCGACGCGTACATCGACGCCGATGCGTGCGATCCGGCGTCACGGCACGCACGCGGAGAGTGAGGCGGCGCGAGACCGAGCTGGGTAGCGGCGTTGCGGCGCCGTTGTACTCAACATGGCAGTGAGGCGGCGTCGGCGATAGGGCCTGCTCAGCCGATGCGCGAGCCGATGGGTGCCTCCGGCTCCGGGCCCAGCAGCCACACATTCCCGTCGTCGCCCATCGCGCCCAGCACCAGCACCTCGCTGGCGAAACCGGCGATCCGTCGCGGTGGAAAGTTAACGACCGCCACCACCTGCCTCCCCACGAGCGAGGCGGGATCTGGATACGTCAACGTCAGCTGAGCGGAGCTGACGCGCTCGCCAATCTCCGACCCGAAGTCGATCCGGAGCTTGTAGGAAGGCTTGCGCGCCTCGGGGAAGGGATCTGCTCCCAGCACGCGACCGACGCGCATGTCGACCTTGGCGAAGTCGTCGATCTCGATCATCGCCGCACGGTAGCAGGGTCCTGTTCCGTTGCCCTTGAGCAACGGCCCTCCCTAGTACTGTCGGGCAGTTGGTGCCGCGGGTCGCGCCGCGTAGCCTTCCGACACGAGCCGCGTGGCTGCCCCGCGGCCGGCGCACAAACACGGGGATCACACGTGACCTTCTGGAACTGGCGCCGCGGCACCGGCGCCGCGACATCCGGCTCCGCCGCAGTGGCCATGGCTCCCGACCTCGCGCCGATCGAGCTCTACACCGCCGATTCGCGCATCGTCGGCTGGATCGCGGCAAACGGCCGGCGCGTGACCGACCTGCTCAACGCCCAGGACGAGCTGCGCCTGTGGCACCCCAGCCCCGGCCCCATGGAGGCATCCACGCCGCCGAGCCCGGCGAATGACCCCGTCCCGAACACCGATGAGACCGGTGAGTGGCAGACGCTCATGACGGAACAGCTCATCTTGGCCATGCCGCCGGAGTGGCGCGCGTCGCGCCAGCTGCGGCTCCACCGCAAGCTGCGCCGCGTGGCCCTCACGGCGGGGCCGTTCAGCGTGACCGGCAACCTGCACGTCGTTCCCGGCGCCGAGCCCGGCCCGGACCTGCTCGCCAACGGACCGCGCTTCCTGCCGCTGACGGAGGCCTACCTGCTGCACAACGGCGAGCCGCCGTTCGAGCACGTGGTCAGCGTGGTCATCGTCAACACCGCCCACGTCACCCACCTGGTCCCGCTCGTCACCCTCGCCTGATCGCCGCACCGCTGATGCGCCGCGGCGATAATCGCCGCACCTCATGGCCGTCCTGCGCTCCACCCTCGACCCTGCGTCAGATGACGTCGCGACCAACGCCTCCGCCATGCGCCGGCAGGTCGCCGAGCTGCGTGAGCGCACCGCCACGCTGACTGCAGGCGGCGCCGGCGGCGACGAACCATCCATCGCCCGTCACCGCGAGCGGGGCAAGCTCCCCGTGCGCGAGCGCGTCGAGCGGTTGATCGACCCGGGCAGCGCGTTCCTGGAAACTTCGGCCCTGGCGGCGACCGGGATGTACGACGACGACGCGCCGGGGGCCGGCATGGTGACCGGCATCGGGCAGGTGGAAGGCGTGGAGTGTGTGATCGTCGCCAACGACGCCACCGTCAAGGGCGGCACCTACTACCCCATGACTGTCAAGAAGCACCTCCGCGCGCAGGAGATCGCGCTGGAGAACCGGCTGCCCTGCCTGTACCTGGTGGATTCGGGTGGCGCCTTCCTGCCGCTGCAGGACGAGGTCTTCCCGGACCGTGAGCACTTCGGTCGGATCTTCTACAACCAGGCGCAGCTCAGCTCACGCGGCATCCCGCAGATCGCGCTGGTGATGGGCTCGTCCACTGCCGGCGGTGCCTACGTGCCGGCCATGTCCGACGAGACGGTCATCGTCAAGGGCACGGGCACCATCTTCCTGGGCGGCCCACCGCTGGTGAAGGCGGCCACCGGCGAGGAGGTGAGCGCGGAGGACCTGGGCGGGGCGGAGGTGCATACCGTCGAGAGCGGGGTGGCCGACCACTATGCGCTGGACGACGAGCACGGCATCGCCATCGGCCGCGAGATTGTGGCCGGACTCGGCTGGCGCAAGCCGGAGCCGCCCTGGGAGCGCGCGGTGCCGTGCCCGCCCTCGGCGAACCCGGAAGAGCTGTACGGCGTCGTCCCTGCCGACGCGCGCCTCAGCTACGACGTGCGCGAGGTGATTGCCCGCCTGGTCGACGGCAGCGAGTTCCACGAGTTCAAGGCCCGCTACGGCGAGACCCTGGTCTGCGGCTTCGCCCGGATCGAGGGCTATCCGGTCGGCATCCTGGCCAACAACGGGATCCTGTTCAGCAGCTCGTCGCTCAAGGGCGCGCACTTCGTCGAACTGGCCAGCCAGCGGCGCATCCCCCTGGTCTTCCTGCAGAACATCACCGGCTTCATGGTCGGCCGCGAATACGAGGCCGGCGGCATCGCCAAGGACGGTGCCAAGCTGGTGACGGCCGTGGCCACCACCGCGGTTCCCAAGTTCACCGTGATCATCGGCGGCTCCTTCGGGGCCGGGAACTACGGCATGGCCGGGCGCGCCTACTCGCCTCGCCAGCTGTGGATGTGGCCGAATGCCCGCATCAGCGTGATGGGCGGCGCCCAGGCGGCACGCGTCCTGTCCACCGTGCGGGGCGGCTTCGGGACCGATGCGGAGCGCGACGCCTTCGAGGCGCCGATCCTGGCCGAGTACGAACACCAGGGCTCGCCGTACTACTCGACCGCGCGGCTGTGGGATGACGGAGTGATCGACCCACTCGACACGCGCCGCGTGCTGGCGATGGGCATCAGCGCGGCGCTCAACGCGGAGATTCCGGAGACGCGCTTCGGCGTCTTCAGGATGTAGGCGCAGATCCGGGTGGCGGGGTGAGTTCGAATCGCACCCGGATGAGCTCCGCCGATACGGCGACCGCACCACCCACGAGGTGCACGACGGGCACCGTCCCATGTGGGAGCAGGCGCACCTCGTGCGGACCGATTTCCAGCGTCGCTGGGTCCGGGCCGGAAGCAAAGCTCAGTCCGAGGTCCCGCGCGTATGTCTCCGCGAGGGAGGCGGGATCACCGGTTGGGATGTCGAGTCCCGCCAGCACCACCGGCGTCCCGACGGGGTGCACGAATCTCCGCCGCCGCTCGAGCGCCTCGTCGCCCCACTCAGCCCCGGCGTAGGCGTGCTGGATCAGAAAGGGCGGCCGCTCCGGTCCGAGCTCGTCGACGGTGGCCGTCCACCACTCGACCTTCTCGCCATCGGGTCGCGTTCGAGAGCCGGGCGTTACCTGGCCGATGGTGCTGCCCGCTCCGCGCAGCCGGGCGACCGTGACGTCGAGCTGGTCATCGAGCACCGCGTACGTCGCCAGGCCGCCACCCGCGCGCAGCGCCCTCAGGGTCGCCGCACCGACCGGCCAACGAGTCGCGGCCGCCTCGTCCCTGACGCCGATCAGCTCGAGGTAAGCATCGCCCAAGAAGGCCAGGCGGTTGTAGGTCCCGACGCCCCGGTGATCGCCACCACCTGTGGCTGCGATCCCCAGCTTCGCCTCCAGTTCGCGGGCCGCCGCGTCCGGATCCGCCACGGCGATGACGAGGTGGTCGATGGCGCCGGGCATGGACCGGATGCTACGCGGCCTTTGGTAGGCTGCGGAGGATGGCCATCGACGCTCCTCAACCGGGCTCGCACGACCGCTCCACGCCAACCGGCACGCTGGAGGAGTCGGCCGCCAACCTGTTCGAGGCCATGCTCGCTGCGCGAGACGCGGAAGAGCGCGGCGAAACGGACAGCGTCGCCCTGCGCGACTTCTACCGCGCGCTGATGACCGCCACGCTCCTGCTGCCGGTCCCGCCCGACCATGGCGACGAGGCCAAGGCCGCCCTGGAAGCAGCCGTCAACGACGACGCGGAGGTGGAAATCAGCGTGATGCTGGCCGCCGACGCGGACGGCCAGCCGATCAGCGTCTGCTTCGCGTCGTTCGCGGCCCTATCCGCCTGGGCGCCGCGCGGGACCGCGTCCCTGCCCATCCCGTCC
>DATEOS010000224.1:0-13771 GCA_035273815.1 Candidatus Limnocylindria bacterium | reverse complement strand
GCTTCATCGGCTACCCCACCGGCTGGCTGTTGGCGGTGGCCGATGACGCCGATCGGGCTGCCGCGTGCCTCGCGGCCATCAAGGGCGGTGCTCCCGATGCGCCGGCCCTGATGCTGGAGGGGCCCGATGCGGCCGCGCGGTTCGACGGCCTGGGCCGCCGGAGCGGCCGGATGGCCTGGTGGCGCCGCGCGATGCAGCAGCTGGCCATGGACCAGATGCCCGACTTCCTGTGGTACGAGGAGGCGCTCCGCAACGGCCGGATGGTCATTGCGGTCCACGCCCCGAACGCAGACGTGCGTCGTAAGGCGATCGACGCCCTGGAATCGGGAGGGGCGCACTTCATCAACTATTTCGGCAGCTGGATGACGGAGGCCATCGCGCCCTGGCGCGGCGAGGAACCGAACGTCCCGCAGATCATGCGTCGCTGAGTCCGGCCGTACAGCACGAGACCCGCGCCCAACTGGACGCGGGTCTCGGCGGCTAAGGCCGAGCTATTCGCCGCTACTCCGTTGAGGATTGCAGGAGTGCCCGGGGTGCATCTCGACGGGGAAGCTGTCGCGGACAGCCTTCGGGATCTGACCCCAGGACTGCGCGTGGCCGGGAACGCCCTTCACCGGGTTCTCGACGGGAATCTGATCGGTCCCCTCGTCCTGGAACCACTGCAGGTCCTCCTGGCCCGAATAGGCGCAGAGCGAACGCGCGTGGAGTCCAGTGCCCCACTTGCTGTCTTCAAGGGTCAGGAGCTTTCGCCCGTTGCCAGTGATCTCACCAGCAAAGGCGGCACTCGCGCTGAATGCCACCACGATGGTTGCGGCAAGGGCCGCCAGAACCAGGCGTCGAATCATGGGCACACACCTCCTCGCCGAGGTCGGTCTCGCCACTGGCTCGGGCATGCATCGGGCGACCGGTCGTAGGTGATGCCATGCCTGGAACGGGCTGCGTGTCCCCGCCACCCCTGCGTCCTTCGCATACTGCCCGATTCCATCGGGCCATAGGAAGTGCCGTGCCCCGACAGGTGTTGCGGCAGTGCACCATCCGGGATGACCGGCACACCCTCCCGGTCGACTTGGCGGAGGGGGAGGGATTCGAACCCCCGGAGGCTTGCACCTCAGCGGTTTTCAAGACCGCCGCAATCGTCCGCTCTGCCACCCCTCCAGCGGGTCCGATTCTAGCCAGCCGCGGCCGTCCTGGGCGCGATCAGGGTCGTTTCACGACCACCGTGCCGGCGATCAGGTCGTGCCAGCCGCGGTGGCGACTGTCGATCAGGATCCAGGCGAAGCCCAGGTACATCACCGCGGCCGAGATCCAGTAGCCCACAAGGCGCAGCAACGCCTGGCCCCCGGAGACCTTGCCGCCATCGGCATCGCGAACGACCTGCAGGTGCGTGAGCCGCATGCCGGGCGTCGACCCCGACCGTGCCCAGAACCACGGGAAGTAGCCGAACGACACGGCCAGCGCAGCCACCACGATCAGGCTGACCAGCACCCACTGCGGAGCAGAGAGCGTGTCCTCCGGGGATGCGCCGGCGATCATGATCATCGGCGCCACCAGGATCAGGGTCACCGCCGTGACCAGCACCGAAATGATCAGTACGTCAACCAGGTAGGACAGCAGGCGCGGTCCGTGTGGCGCCCACTCGGTGCCGGGGGTGGGGCCTGACGCTTCCTCGGGTGGCTCCCAGACGGGGGCCGGCTGCTCGGTCATGGCTCGATCCTACACCGGCCTGTAGCGGCCACCCATCGGTCTAGTGGATGGCGTCCGACCCGAAGTGTGGCTGCAACGCAGCCGGGATCCGAATGGACCCGTCGGCCTGGAGGTGAGTTTCGAGGAGGGCGGCATAGGTGCGCGACATGCCCAGCGCCGAGCCATTCAGCGTGTGGACCAGCTGGGTCGGCGCATCGGCCGCCGGCTTGAAGCGCAGGTTCATGCGCCGCGCCTGGAAATCAGTGTAATTGGAGCAGGAGCTGACCTCCAGCCACTTCCCGACCCCCGGTGACCAGGCCTCCAGGTCGTAACCCTTGGCCTGGGCGAAGCCGACGTCGCCGGTGCAGCGCTCGACCACGCGGTATGGCAGCTCCAGCGCCTCCAGCACCTCTTCAGCGTCGCGGGTCATGCGCTCCAGCTCATCCGGCGACGTCGAGGGCTCCACGAACTTCACCATCTCGACCTTGTCGAACTGGTGGACCCGCAGCAGGCCGCGCGTGTCCTTGCCGGCGGCGCCGGCCTCGCGGCGGAAGCAGGGCGTGTAGGCGGCGTGGTAGATCGGGAGACGGTCAGCCGGCAGGATCTCGTCGCGGTACAGGTTGGTGACCGGCACCTCCGCGGTGGGAATCAGGTACAGCTCGTCGCGCTCGACGGCGTACATCTGATCCTCCTTGTCCGGCAGCTGGCCGGTGCCCCGCGCCGAGGCGGTGTTGACCAGCAACGGCGGCGAAACCTCGGCATAGCCGCGCCGTTCGGCCATCTCCAGCATGAGGCCGATCAGCGCCCGCTCGAGCCGGGCGCCCTGGCCGGTGAACAGGATGAAGCCAGAGCCCGCGATCTTGGCCGCCCGCTCGAGGTCGAACAGGCCGAGCCGCTGCGCGATCTCCCAATGCGGCGGCACCGAGCCGGCTTCGGCCGGCTTCCCCCAGCTGCGCAGCACCGGATTGTCGTCCGATCCCTTCCCGTCCGGGACCGATGGATCCGGCGGGTTCGGGACCAGCAACAGGTCCGCCTCGATGGCCTGCTGCACGGCGGCGAGCTCGGCGGCGTTGGCGTCGATCTGGATGGAGAGCTCCGCCATGCGCGCCTTCAGCTCGTCGGCCTCCGCTCCCCCGCCGCCTCGCATCACCTCGCCCAGCCGCTTGTTGCCGGTGTTGCGCTCGGCCCGCAGCTCGTTGGTGCTCGCCTCCAGCTCCCGCCGCCGGGTGTCCGCGACCAGGATGCGGTCGATCGGCTCCGTCGGCTCGCCCTTGCGTGCGACGGCCGCCTTGACCGCCTCCGGGTCGTCGCGGATCGACTGCAGGGAGATCATGTGGGGAGCGTATCGGTCGCGGCCGCCTCGCGGAGCCGCCCGATGACGAAGTCGCGGTCCTGCGCAGCCAGCAGCGCGCCGGCGCGCGGCCCGCTGGGCCTGCCCAGGAAGGCGGCATAGAGCGACGCGAACGCCTGCCCGGCCTTCAGGTCACGCTCCTGCGCCACGCGAAAGATCTCCGCCTGCAGCGCGTCGCCGGCCCAGGTGGCACTGGCCAGCGCATCTGCCAGGGCCCCAAGGTAGTCGCGCTGTTCGACGGAAAGCTCGAGGACCGCCGGCGGGAGGGTCTCCTGCACGTCGATCCTGGCCGAATCCGGGGCATAGTTCTCCAGCCATGCCCGCGCTGCATCCGCTCGCTCGCGGAGCAGGCCCTGCTCGTCGGCGGTGAGGGGCGCGCCCTTCTCGGTCGCGAAGGCGGCGCTGGGTTCCACGCCTGGCACCTGGAGCAGCAAGGCCAGGTGAGCGAACGGCGGACGGTAGGCGGCGGCGGCTACCGCCGCGTCGGCCTGCGGATCGACCAGGCTGGCGGCGAACAGCCGACCCGGATCGGCCGGCAGCTCGCCCTTCACCTCGTGCCCGGCCACCGCGGCGGCGATGCGGTCGGACTCGTCGAAGATGCGTGGGATCGCGTCGGTCCCGTCCGGATCGAAGTCGATGGCCTGGTTGTAGCGCGGGCGCAGGAACAGGAGCCGCAGCTGCTCGGGCGGCAGCACCTCGACGATGTGATGGGCCGCCGCGCCACGCCCCTTGGAGGTCGACATCTTGCGACCGCCGATGTTGAGGAACTCGTAGACCACGTTCTGTGGCGGCTCCCGCTCGAACACCTCGCGCGCGATCGCCTCCGAGCGGTCGCGGGCGCCGCCCTTGGTGCCCAGATCCTTACCGTTCGGCTCGATGGTCACGCCGAACAGGCTCCACTTCGCCGCCCAGTCGACGTTGAAGGGCAGCTTGGCGCGGCCGCCGAACGGCGACACGTCGCCGGCATGGCCGCAGCCGGTGGCCCAGGCCACCAGGTCGGCGCGGCACTCGTAGTGGACCCGCTCCCCGTCCCAGGCGGTGACGATGGTGGTCCCCACCCGCCCGCAGTTCTCGCAGATGACCGACAGCGGATGCCACTCGTCGGGGTGATGGACGTTGGCCACGCGGCGGTAGATGTCGCGCACGACGCCGGCCCGGTCGAGTGCGGTGCGGATGAATCGGTCCATCTCGCCGGCGGCGTAGACCTCGCTCATCCAGTACACGCGATCCGGCCGAACGCCAAGACGCTCGAAGGTGTCCAGGAACAGCCCGGCAAAATGTCGCGCGTACGAATCGTGGCCGTCGCCCGCTGGATCCGGCACGTGCGCCAGGGGGCGACCCATGGCCTGCTCCACCGCATCCGGCGTCAGCAGGGCCTGGGCATCCATCGGGTCCAGGTCGTCGACGCCGTAGAGGTAGGAGACCTCCATGCCGCCTGCACGGATGGCACGGACGATGACGTCGTTGATGACCGGGCCGCGCAGGCTGCCGACGTGGACGGTGCCCGACGGCGTCTTCGAGTCGTTGAGGACCTGGGGTCCGGAGAGGCGGGCCGCCAGCTCGTCGGCCCAGAACATGGGCGGTGGGCGGCTAGCTGATGCGGACGACGGTGTAGGTGACCGGACCGGCCGGAGCCTGGACCGTGACCTTGTCGCCCTTCTTGTGTCCCATCAGGGCGGCGCCGACCGGCGACTCGTTGCTGATGCGCCCGTCGCGCGGAGCGGCCTCAGCCGAGCCGACGATGGTGAAGGTCTCCTCCCCGTCGGATCCCTTGATCACGACCTTGGAGCCGATGCCGACCTTGTCGCCGTTGACCTTTTCGATGACTTCCGCATTCTTCAGCTGCGCCTCGAGGGTGGCGATCCGGCCCTCCAGGAACGACTGCTCCTGCTTGGCGTCCTCGTACTCCGCGTTCTCGGTGATGTCGCCATCCAGCTTCGCGTCGTGGATGCGCGCCGCCACCCGCGGGCGCTCGGACGTGATCAGGTGATTCAGCTCAGCCTTGAGCTTGGTGAGCCCTTCGGCAGTGAGATAGACGGGCTTGTTGTTCATCCACACCACCCCTTCATGGGTTCGTTGCGCTCGTCCATGCGGTGAGCGCGCCACCGTCCGCGTGGGGTACCGACGACGATGGACTCATCCTCCCTAACAAAAAACGCTCCAGGCCGCGAGCCCGATGGCTGCGTCCCTGAAGCTGGCCGTGGCCAGATTGCTCGGCCGGCCGACCGCCCCCTTCGGAGCGTCCGGCGCCGCGGCATTGTAGGCCGCGGCCCATGGGGTGTCAAAGCGGATTCGACCGCCGACGCCGGCTCAGCGGCCCGCCATGACGAGGGCAACGATCAGCGCGGCCAACGCCACGCGGTAAACACCGAAGACCAGGAACGAGCGACTCCGCAGCCAAGCCAGCAGGAAGCCGATCGCAAGCATGCCGGCGATGGTGGCGGCGGCGAATCCCGCGCCGATCGCAAGCCACTCGTTGCCGGTATGGGCCTCGTCGAGCAGGTGACGGGAGCCGTACAGGCCCGCGCCCAGGGTGATGGGCGCGGCCAGCAGGAAGCTGAAGCGCGCCGCCGTCTCGCGGGTCAGGCCCAGCGCCAGCCCCGCACTGATGGTCGCGCCCGAGCGGCTGATGCCCGGCAGCAGGGCCAGCGCCTGGCTGAAGCCGACCGCCAGCGCCGTTCCGGGACCGACCTGCTCCATCTCGCGACGCTTGGCGCCCAGCCGATCGGCGGCCACCAGGATGATTGCGCCCAGCACCAGCGCGCCGGCGATGGCGAGCCGCACCGCATCACTGTCGCCGTGCAGCGTCTGGTCGATGAAGTCCTCGCCGACGAAGCCGATGATGGCGGCCGGGATGGTGCCCAGGATCAGAAACCAGCCCAACCGACGGTCGGCGTCGAGGCCGATGTGACGGTCCCGGATGCTGGCCAGCACCGCCCCCACCAGCCGCACCCAGTCGCGCCAGAAGTAGACGAGCAGCGCGATCAGCGTTCCAAGGTGCAGGAACACGTCGAAGGCGAGGCTGCCGATGAGGGGACTCGACTCCCAGCCGAAGATCCAGGGCGCCAGCTCCAGGTGCGCGCTGGAGCTGATCGGGATGAACTCGGTCACTCCCTGGATGATCCCTATCACGATCGCCTGGAAGATGAGATTCATCGATTGGGGCCTGTCATCCGGCGCGGCATCGACGCCGCGCCGGAAGTGGTCCGTGCTCTAGCGGATGAAGAGCGGAGCCAGCACCAGGGTGATGGTGGCCAGCAGCTTCACCAGGACATGGAGCGACGGACCGGCGGTGTCCTTGAAGGGATCACCCACCGTGTCGCCAACGACCGCGGCGGCATGCGCCGGGGTGCCCTTGCCGAGCACTGTGCCGTCATCGGCCTTCAGGTTTCCCGACTCGATGTACTTCTTGGCGTTGTCCCACGCCCCGCCGCCGTTGTTCAGGACGGTCGCCAGCATGACGCCGGCGATGGTTCCGACCATCAGGAGGCCGGCCACGGCCTGGTAGCCGAGGATCACGCCGACCAGGATCGGGGTGGCGACGGCCACGAGGCCAGGAGCGATCATTTCCTTCAGCGCGGCCCGCGTCGTGATGTCGACCACCCGTCCGTAGTCCGGCCGCTGGGTGTAGTCCATGATGCCGGGCATCTCGCGGAATTGGCGCCTGACCTCGACGATGATCGTCTGCGCAGTCTTGCCGACCGCGCGGATTGCGAGGCTGCTGAAGAAGTACACCAGCATGGCGCCGATGAGGGCGGCGACGAAGACGCTGACGTCTGCGAGGTTGACCGCTTCGAGGCGATCTCCGCCACGATTGGTCTGGATGAGGTTGACCTTGTCGATGTAGGCGCTGAAGAGGAGGAAGGCGGCGAGGCTGGCGCTGGCGATCGCATAGCCCTTGGTCAACGCCTTGGTCGTATTCCCGACCGCGTCAAGACGGTCGGTGATCTCGCGCGTATGCGCCTCGGACCGGCTGAACTCGGCGACGCCGCCGGCGTTGTCGGTGATCGGTCCGAAGGTATCCATTGCCAGGATGTAGGCCGTGGTCATCAGCATGCCCATGGTGGCGACGGCGGTGCCGAAGATGCCGCCGACGTTCACCCCATCGGCATTGATCAGGTTTGCCTGAGAGCCGAGCCAATGGCTGGCGATGATCGCGATGCCGATGGCGATGGCGGTCACGAACGTCGTCTCGTAGCCGACCGCGGTGCCGCTGATGATGTTGGTTGCGGGGCCGGTCCTGGATGCCTCGGCGATCTCGCGTACCGGCCGGAAGGTGCCGGCAGTGTAGTACTGCGTGATGTACACGAAGACCACGCTCGTTGCGAGCCCGACGACGCCTGCGAAGAAGAACCAGACCCAGACCGGCAGTCCGTTCGAGACCGTCCCGTTGGTGTCCATCATCACGAAGGTCACGAATGCCAGTCCCGCCACGGACAGGATCGTGGTGACCCAGTAGCCGCGGTTCAGGATGTTCATCGGATTCTCGGTCTCGCTGCCGCGAATGAAGAACATGGCCACGATCGTCGCGAACAGGCCGAAGGCACGAACCACCAGCGGGAAGAAGATCCAGGCCTCCGGATTCGGCCAGCCGGCGCTCTCAGCGATGACGAAGGCGGCGACCCCCAGGATCATGGCACCGATGTTCTCGGCAGCCGTCGACTCGAAGAGGTCCGCGCCGCGGCCGGCGCAGTCGCCGACGTTGTCGCCGACGAGGTCGGCAATGACGCCCGCATTGCGCGGATCATCCTCGGGAATCCCCGCCTCGACCTTTCCGACGAGATCCGAGCCGACGTCGGCGGCCTTGGTGTAGATCCCGCCGCCGAGCTGGGCGAAGAGAGCGACGAAGCTCGCGCCGAAGCCGAAGCCGACGATCAGGAATGGCGCCTCCTGGACCGTCACGTCGCCGATGAACGTCTGGTAGGCCATGAAGATCGCCCAGACGCCGAGCAGCGAGAGCGCCACCACCAGGAAGCCGGAGACAGCGCCACCGCGCATTGCGACCTGGACGGCGCCGACGAGGCTGGTGCGCGCTGCGGCGGCGGTGCGGACGTTGGAGCGCACGCTCACGAACATGCCGATGATCCCCGATGCCATCGAGCAGGCAGCCCCGACGATGAAGGCGATCCCGGTCATGATCCCGATCGGCAGGCCGGCGAGGTCGGGCACATCAGCGACATCGGGAGTCTCCACGACCCCGATGACGATGCTGATGAGCACGGCTCCCACCAGCGCCAGCAGGGCGATGGTGGTGTACTGGCGGCGGACGAAGGCGTCTGCGCCTTCACGGATCGTGTCACCCACGGCGACCATCTCCGGCGTGCCGGTGTCGCGCGACATCACGTCACGGGCGAGATAGAGGGCGAAGAGGACGGCCGCGATACCGGCGACCGGGATCACCCAGGTGATGAGCTCCATGGAACCTCCGAAGCGGATGGGCGCTCGACGGCGCGCCGATTCATGGGCACGCCCCGCGCACGACGGTCTGACACACGGAAAACGCCGGCGGGGTCCGCTTTCGAGCGTCCGCCAGCGAGGCGTCGGTATGGTAATGCCCGCCGCGCGAGCCGGTCAACCGCCCAGCGATTGGCGTGTGGTCAGGGAATCCAGCGGGGCATCTGGCCATCGGCCACCAGCTGATGGCCACTGCCGCTGGTGGCGTCCACCAGCCACACTCCGCCGCTGAGACCGCTCCCCGCCCGTGCCGCAACCACGTCGTTTGCCTCCGGACCGTAGCCGGCCGAGGTGACGGGCGCGCCGCCGTCATTCAGGATGTCGAACGCGCTGCCGCCCAGCGTGGTCAGCCATAGGGTGCCACCCGCCTCGCCGGCCTCAGCTTGCACCTCGATGAAGAGGTAGCGGCCGTCCGGTCCGGCCTCCGGGCGGGAGGAACCTGACGGCTGGTCAAGGAGCACGACCGCTGCGGCACCGCGCTCGAGGCGGGCCAGTCGCAGTGCGCCAAGCTCGAACGAGGTGAGATCCAGGCCGCCGGGGTCCATGGCCTTGACCGGCTGACCCGGCTCCGCGGGCTCCAGCGACCCGCCTGGCGAGCCGGATAGCAGCACGCCGGTCGAATCGGGAAGCCACGCCGGCGGGCTGACCGCCGCGAAGCGCGCGGTGGTGAGCCGGTCCCCGGGGAGCTCGAGGACGCCGACCCGCCCGCTCATGTCCACGTAGGCGAGGGCGGCGCCGTCCGGGGAGTAGCGCGGCGCGCGCAGGATCGGCGCCGGTTCGGGCACCGCGCTCGACGGAGCCGGCGTGGGCGTGGTGGGCAGCAGCTCGCTGGGCAGCACCACCTGGCTGGCGTCGCCGCCCGCGACCGACTTGGTCCAGAGGCCCAGTCCTGCACCCGTAAGCGGGTCGACGCGACCGAACGCGATCTGGGCGCCGTCCGGCGAGAAGGCCGGATCGACCTCCAGCACGCCGTCGGGCGTCAGGGTCTGGCGCGCGCTACCGTCGGCCAATTGCATGATCAGGCGGGCGCCGTCGCCCACGATCAGGCTGCGACCGTCCGGAGCCACCGCGTACATCGTGATCGGCGACAGCTCGGAGGTCAGCTGGCGCTGGCCGGTCCCGTCGGGGTTCATGGACCACAGGTTGTCGATGCCGCTGCGGTCGGAGATGAACACGATCTGGTTGCTGAGCGAGGCCAAGGGCGCGCCGGTGGTGAATCGCCAGCTGATCGGCTCGGCGAGCGCGGCACCGTCGGTCCCGGTCAGGCCGGTGGCCAGGGCGACTTCGTAGGTGGTGTTCGCCTCGAGCGGCGCAGAAGGCTGGAAGCGGAGCACGCGCAGGCCCGGTTCGTCCATGCCGGCCGCACCGGGCAGCTCGATCAGTTCCAGCGAGCCGGCAACATCGGGCTGGATGGTGAACATCTCGTCGTCCAGCGTGTCGGGGTCGAGGGTCCGATCGAAGATCACGGCGATGGGCGTGCGGGTGGAGATGCCTTCCGCCTCATCGGCCGGCATGACGGCGCTCGCCACCAGGCCCGAGCGAACGGCGCGGAATCCCAGGAGGTAGCTGCGCTCCAGCGGCGTGCCGGCGCCGTCGCGGGCATCGGCGCCGATGCTGAGCGTGTAGCGCACCCCCTCCGTCAACGGCTCGACCGGCGTCAGCGTCAGCACCTCGCCACTCCAGCTGGCCGTCAGCTGGATCTCCGGCGAGATGCCCAGCGCCCCCTCGACCGAGGCGGTGTCCATCAAGGTGGAGAACTGCAGCACGATGGTGCTCGCCAGCGGGACGTCGTCCTGGTTCGGTTGAGGCTGGCTGGCGACGATGGTGGGATGGCCGACCGTCTCGAATGCCAGGCTCGCTTCCTGCTCCATCACGTTGCCGGCGGCGTCCGTCACGCCGGGCTGGATGGTGGCCACGAAGTCGGTCTCCAGCGGCAGCCGCTCTTCGGGCGTAAAAACCAGGGTGTTGGCGTTCCAGCTGAAGGCGCCCTCCACCCCCGGAGCGATCCGGAAGGCGGTCTCGGCACTGCCGTGGTTTACGCCCTCCGAGAAGACGACCTGGATGCTGGTGGTGGTCAGCGCCACCTCGTCATCCGACGAGAGGTGGTGGGTCAGGCCGATGCGCTCGACGGCCGGCGGACGGCCGTCGACCGTGGTGGCCACGAAAAGGATTCCGCCCAGCACCACGAGGCCGATGGCGAACGCGACGAAGCTCCGGAGAATCGAGCCGCGAGACACCGCGGCTTAGCGCCGGCGCAGGCGGGCCGGAAGGAGCTGCAGCTCGTCCCGATACTTGGCAACCGTGCGCCGGGCGATGGCGACCCCCTCGTCGCCGAGGCGGTCGGCGATCTCCTGGTCGGAGAGCGGACGGCCCGGCTCTTCCCCCTCGATCATCTTGCGGATCTGGTCCTTCACGCCCAGCGAAGCGGTGAAGAAGTGGCCGAACGGTACGACCTCGCCGGTCGGCAGCATCACGTACTTCTCGGCCGTCGCTCGGCTGACGGTCGATTCGTGCATCCCGATCAGCGCGCCGACCTCGGCTCGGGTCAGCGGCACGAGGTGCTGGACGCCGTGCTGCAGGTAGTCGCGCTGCCGATCGACGAGGCACTCCGCGATGCGGTGCAGCGTGGCGCGGCGACGGTTGACGTTGTCGATGAAGAAGCGCGCCCGGCCCACGTATTCGCGAACGTGCTGGCGGTCCGACTCGGTGGCCTCGCTGCGTCGCATACCGGCGGACAACCGGGCGTAGGTGGGGTCGACTCGTAGGGCGAAGCGACGTGACTCCACCACTTCGACGGCCAGCTCGCCATCGATGTCCCTGATCAGGACATCCGGTCGGATGATGGTCCGGGTTGAGCCACCCACCGCGGCCGAGAAGGCCGCTGTCGGGTAGGGGTGCAGGTTGACCTTGACGAACTCCCAGGCCGCCACCACCTCCGCACTGGTGGTACCCAGGGCCGCCGCGATCTGCGAGAAGCGACGGGCTCCGAGGTCGGCCAGGTGGTGGCGCACGATGGCCGCCGCGATGGGCGGCACGTCCACCTCGCCCAGCTCTTCCAGGTAGGCAAGCTGCGCCAGCAGGCTCTCCGCCACGTTCCGCGAGCCGACGCCGATGGGTTCGACGCCGCGCATCGCCTCGCGAACGGCCTCCACGTCGGCGGGGGTCACGTTCGTGGCCGCCGCAATCGCCTCATCTGACTCGGTCAGGAAGCCGTTCTCGTCAAGGGCCCCAATCGCGTACTCGGCCACGGGATGGAGCCTGGCCGGCAGCAGGGTCCGCAGCGTCCAGTCGAGGTGCTCCTGCAGCGTGAACTCGGCCTCTGCCCGGGCAATGGGATCGAGGTCGTCCGACTCGTCGCGCAGGGACCACTCCCCGACCGTGCCGTCGGGCGCCTCGGGCGCTGCTCCCGCCGCGTTGCCGGGCAGGCATTCGGTGCAGTGCGTGCCAGTGATGGTGCTGCCGCAGATGGGGCAGGTCGACTGCTCGAGCATCTCCAGCGCCGGGTTCTCGTCGAGCTCAGCCGCGATCGCCTCCGTCAGCTCCACGGAGCTCATGGCCAGGATCGCGTTGGCGGCGATCTGCTTGGGCGTGACGCGCGTCTGCAGCGATGGCTGCAGCTGCTGGTTCAGCTCGATCGACATGGAACCTCGGGTTGCTCGGGCGACGCCGGGGAGTCCCGCGCATCTGGCCCGGACGGACTAAGCATTATAGGTGCCACCCTGCTCCTGAACCCCACCGGCACATTGGCCCGCGAGGCGGCCCGGCAGCGGTCCGTGACACGCGGGGAGCCCATCCGGACGGTGCGCTATGCTACGCGCCGCCTGCCCGCCCCAAGCCTGGAGCGCCGATGACCTATGCCCCCGACGCGACCTCCGACGATGGCGCGAGCCCCGAGCAGAGCAGCACGCGCCGAAGCCTCGGATGTCTGCTCGAGATCGTCGAGACGCTGGTCCTCACGCTCGTCATCTACCTCCTGATCCACAACTTCATCGCCCAGCCGTTCGAAGTCGAGCAGGACTCGATGTTTCCCACCATCCTGGAGCACGAGTACGTCCTGATCGACAAGCTCTCGCCGCGCTTCAACGACTACCAACGCGGCGACATCGTCGTCTTCCAGCCCCCCGAAGGCTTCGAGCAGGGCGGCGTGCCGTTCATCAAGCGGGTCATCGGCCTGCCGGGCGACACCATCACCCTGGAGAACGGCCGGGTCTTCGTTACGCCGCCCGGGGGATCGCCGGTCAGGCTGGATGAGCCCTACGTGGTGGAGGTTGACGGCGATACGGCGCCCACCCTGCCACGCGACGCCGAGCGAAGCAGCGAGTGGACCGTGCCCGAAGGCCAGTACTTCGTGATGGGCGACAACCGGCCGCAGAGCCAGGATTCGCGCTTCTTCGGGCCTATCGAGCAGTCCGCGATCATCGGTCGGGCGTGGTTGCGCTACTTCCCGCTCGATCGCATCGGCTTCATGGCGAGGCCGGCCTACCCCGGCCTTGACGAGCCCGCGGCGGTCGACTGGCGCGGGCCTCCGGACACGATGGGCTACTGGCGCGGCGGCTCCACCGCCACGATCCAGGCGTCCACCTCGCGCTCGTAGTCGAGCAGCTCGCCCTCGCCGAACCACAGCGCCAGCTCGTCGCGTGCGGTCTCGACGGCATCCGAGGCGTGGATCAGGTTGCGGAGGCCGCTGATGCCCAGGTCGCCGCGGATGGTTCCCGGGTTGGCCTCGTTCGGCATGGTAGCGCCCACGAGGCGCCGGACGGTGGCGATCGCATCCGGCCCTTCCAGGGCCACCGCCGCCACCGGCCCCGAGGTGATGAATTCGACCAGTCCCTGGTAGAAGTGCTTGCCGGCGTGGACGGCGTAATGGCGCTCGGCCATCTCCTGCGGGACGGTGAGCAGCCGCAGGCCGACGACCTTAAGGCCCTTGCGCTCGAAGCGCGCCACGATCTCACCGATGAGGCCGCGCTGCACGCCGTCAGGCTTGACCAGGACGAGGGTACGTTCCATGGACCGATGCTGCTCCTGCTGTGGTGGGCGGGCAGAGTCTAGGGAATCAGGCTCCGGCGCGGGCGGCGCGGTCGTACGCCTCCGACGCCTCTGAACCGCGCCCGGCGGCCCGCAGCAGGTCGCCGTACAGGAGCAGCCGATCCGGTGGCGGCTGCGGCCCCAGCGTTGGCTCGGCAAGGGCCACCCCCTCGCCCGCCACGCGCGGGTCGAGCCGCAGCGCCAGCCCCAGCTCCCGGTCGCCCTCGTCGTCGCGTCCCGCGTTGTAGGCCAGGCGCG
>DATEOS010000223.1:0-2020 GCA_035273815.1 Candidatus Limnocylindria bacterium | reverse complement strand
CTGCTCGGACATGCGGTCGTGGTTGGCCACACCGCCGAGCAGGTCGGCCGCGTCGGCCCCGCCGGAGGCAAGAAACCAGCCGCGGGTGTCCTTCCCGCGCATCCCGGCGGCCAGCAGCAGACCGCCGATCAGGGCATCGCGGTACCCCATCGACCGCAGCAGCAGTTGCGCCGTAGGGTCGGGGGTGTCCGGTGCGCCCCACAGCCGGTTGGCCCGGACCGGATCGACGAGAAACGAGACACCGGAAGCCAATCGGATACTGCCCGCCACCAGGGCCGCACGGTCCATCGACATGAACGGCAGCCTAGGACGCCCCGCACGACGGCCGCGCGCAATTGCACCAACTGGGTCCGGCGCTCGCCCGGCACCGCGATAATCAAGGAACCCGAGCTCGAAGAGGAGCAGACAGATGGCCAAGAGGGCAGCCGACGCCGCCACACCCGAGCAGGACTTCGAACGGGATGTGGCCGCCACCCAGGAATATTTCGACAGCCCCCGCTTCGAGGGGATCACCCGGCTCTACTCGGCCCGCCAGGTCGCCGAGCAGCGCGGCACCATTGCCTCCGACTATCCCGTGGCCCGCGAGGCCGCCGCCGGCTTCTACCCGCGGCTGCGCGAGTTGTTCAGCCAGAAGAAGAGCATCACCACCTTCGGCCCGTACTCCCCCGGCCAGGCCGTGACGATGAAACGGATGGGTATCGAGGGCATCTATCTCGGTGGCTGGGCCACCTCGGCCAAGGGTTCGATCAGCGAGGATCCCGGCCCCGATCTGGCCAGCTACCCGCTGAGCCAGGTGCCCGACGAGGCGGCCGGTCTGGTGCGCGCGCTGCTGACCGCCGACCGCAATCAGCAGTACCTGCGCCTCAAGATGACCCCCGCGCAGCGGGCGGCCACGCCGGCGGTGGACTACCGCCCGTTCATCATCGCCGACGCCGACACCGGCCACGGCGGTGATCCGCACGTACGCAACCTGATTCGCCGTTTCGTCGAGGCGGGTGTGCCCGGGTACCACATCGAGGACCAGCGGCCGGGCACCAAGAAGTGCGGCCACCAGGGCGGCAAGGTGCTCGTCCCCTCCGACGAGCAGATCAAGCGGCTCAACACCGCACGCTTCCAGCTCGACATCATGCGGGTGCCCGGCATCATCGTGGCCCGCACCGACGCCGAGGCCGCCAACCTGATCGACAGCCGGGCCGACGAGCGGGACCAGCCGTTCCTGCTCGGCGCCACGAATCTGAGGATCCCGCCGTACAAGTCGTGCTTCCTGGCGATGACGCGGCACTTCTACAACCAGGGCGTCACCGAGCTCAACGGGCACCTGCTCTACGCGCTGCCCGAGGGTGAGTACGCCACCGCCGAGGCCTGGCTGGACAGTCAGGGCATCCTGGCCGACATCGCCACCGCGGCCGCGGACTACAAGAGCGATCCCAGCCAGTCCATCGACGCCCTGTTCGACGGGGTGGAGTCGAGGTTCGTGGAAGCCTGGCAGAACGATGCCGGGTTGGAGACCTACGCCGATGCCGTCGCCGAGCTGCTGGAGTTCCGCGAGCGTGAGGGCGAGAAGGCCGATATGAGTGCGGCCGAGTGGCGGAAGTTCGCCGCGCAGGCCTCGCTGTACGCGGCGCGCGGCAAGGCCAAGGAGCTCGGCGCCGATGTGGCCTGGGATCCCGAGCGGGTCAAGACGCCGGAGGGCTACTACCAGATCCGCGGCGGGATCCCGTATGCGATCGCCAAGTCGCTGGCCGCGGCGCCGTTCGCCGACATCCTCTGGATGGAGACCAAGACCGCCGATCTGGCCGATGCCCGCGAGTTCGCGCACGCCATCCATGCCGTGTACCCGGACAAGATGTTGGCCTACAACCTGTCCCCGTCGTTCAACTGGGACACCACCGGCATGAGCGACGACGAGATGCGGGCCTTCCCGGAGGAGATCGGCAAGCTCGGGTTCGTCTTCAACTTCATGACCTACGGCGGGCACCAGATCGACGGGGTGGCGGCCGAGGAGTTCGCGACCGCGCTG
>DATEOS010000222.1:0-2265 GCA_035273815.1 Candidatus Limnocylindria bacterium | reverse complement strand
CGCGAAGTGGCGGGCTGCGAAGGTGCTCTTCCCCGCGCCGCTGGGCCCAACCAGCAGGACCAGCGCGCCCGGCGGCAGGGCGATGATCACGCGTCGTCCCCCCAGCGAGTGAGCGGCAGCAGCAGCTCGGCGCCGCTGCTCCGCACGTTGTTGACTGCCGGAGAGACAGGGTAGAGGAGCAGCTCCCCGGCCGGATATGGACGCAGCAGCGGTCGGAGCTCGGCCAGCTTGGCCCCCTCGTCCAGCCACGTGTCCCAGTCCCCGGGATCCAGCACGATCGGCATGCGGTCGTGGACTGTGGCGACCAGCCCGTTGGGCGGCCCGGTGACGATGGCCAGGCTGTACAGCCGCTCGGCAGTCTCCCTGTTGCGCCATATGGCCCACAACCCGGCAAAGGCCAGCGGCTCTCCGGTGCGACGCCTGATGGCGAAGGGCTCCGACCGCACGATCCGGTTGGTCTCCGGGTCGCGGTGCCGGCGCCACTCGTAGAAGGCCTCTGCCGGCACGATGCAGCGCCGTCGGGCGAACGAGGTACGAAAGGCGGGTGCGGTCTCGACCGTTTCGGCGCGGGCGTTGATCAGCGGCGAACGCGACTTCGGGCCATCGGCGAAGAATGGGACCAGGCCCCAGCGGAACGTGTCGACCACCCGTTGGCCGTGGTGTTCGACCACGGCCGCCACGGGATCGGTTGGCGCCACGTTGAAGCGGTCGCCAGGCAGGTCGCTGACCGCTGTAGCGCGGAAGATCCGCGCCAGCTCGTCAGGTGATCGCGGTTGGGCAAAGCGGCCGCACATGGCCGCCCGTATCTTCGGTCAGGCCTCGGACGCGGCGCACTCCGGGCACATGGCGGCTGCCGGAATGGGAGGCTGGGGCGAACCGGTGGCACGCGGCAGGGTCTTGCCGCAAACGGTGAGTTCGGGATCTCGCTGCAGGTGCACCTTGGAGAACTGCCGATCGGGCAGTCGCCAGGTGACGTAGCGGCGTTCGTTGACAGACGTGGCCATCGTGCTCCTCGGAGTTGTCGCGGCAGTGCCGCGCTCGTGGGGGCAAATAGTATGCCCCAAATCGGCCTCCAGCGCCAGCGCCGAATCCGAGACGGACGCTCGACGAGCACGGCATCATGGACGGGCATGGCACACATCGGGATCCTGACCGGCGGCGGCGACGTGCCCGGCCTGAACTCGGTTATCAAGAGCGTCACCTATCGGTCCTCTGAGCTTGGCTGGACGGTGTCCGGCATCCGCCGCGGCTGGCAGGGGCTGACCCACCTCGTGCCAGGAACCAACGACCCGCAATACGTCCGGCCACTGGATCGGGCCACCACCCGGGCGATCGACCGGACCGGTGGGACGGTGCTGCACACCTCGCGCACCAATCCCGCCCACATGCCCGAAGAGAGCCTGCCGGACCACCTGTCCGCCGCCGACCGCGCCCGCCTGCACACCGATGACGGCGCGTACGACCTGACCCCCATCGTGCTGCGCAACATCGAAGCGCTGGGGCTGACGCACCTGGTCGCCATCGGCGGCGATGACACGCTCAGCTACGCCGCGCGCCTGGGTCGGGAGGGGATCCCCCTGGTCGCCATCCCGAAGACCATGGACAACGATGTGTGGGGGACCGAATACTGCATCGGGTTCTCGACCGCGGTGACCCGCGCCAAGGAGCTGATCAATCGTCAGCGGACGACGCTGGGCAGCCACGAGCGGATCGGCGTCTTCCGCATCTTCGGCCGCAACGCTGGCTACAGCGCCTGGTACGCCGCCTACGTGACCAGCAGCCGCTGCGTCATCCCGGAGGCGCCGTTCGAGCTGCAGAACCTCGCCGACCTGCTGATGGATGACCGGCGTCTCAATCCAAGTGGCTATGCGCTGGTGGTCGCCTCCGAGGGTGCCACGTGGTCGGGTGCCGCCCTGCAGGAGTACGGCGAGGCCGATGCCTACGGCCACCGGCGCAAGGCCGATGTCGGGTTTGCGCTGGCCGAGGAGCTGCACGCCATGACCGGCGTCGAGACCGTGCACTCCGACCTGACCTACGACCTGCGCAGCGGCGACCCCGACGCGCTGGACCAGATGGCCGCCACCACCTTCGCCAACATCGCGGTCGAGCTGCTGGCCGACGGCATCAGCGACCGCATGGTCGCGATCCACGGCGGCAAATACACGCACGCGGCGCTGCCCGATCCGAGACTCGGTTCGCGGCGGCTGGACGTGGAGAGCATGTACAACCTTGAGCGGCTGCGGCCGCGATATGACAACCGGTTGG
>DATEOS010000221.1:0-2129 GCA_035273815.1 Candidatus Limnocylindria bacterium | reverse complement strand
GCTGTCCGACACGATCGCCGACACCGATCAGGTCGACCGCTGGCAGGCCGCGGACGGCACCAGCGGTACCGAGGACCTGCGCATCGCGCTCCGGCAGTACCGCACCCTGGTCGACCGGCTGCTGGAGCTGTGACGCGCTAGGAGACCGCTGAATTAGTGGTTTGGGCTGGGCGCCTGGGCGCCTGGGCGCTGTGTCGCTCTGCTGGTGGTTGGCTTCGGTGTGCCTTCTGGGCAGGCGGGGTGTTGCTTAGACGATCGCCCATCGGCCGGCTTGCTGGGTCAGTCCGAGGGTGATCAGGCGGCGCAGGTTCAGTGCTGCGGCGCGGTGGTGCAGCCAGTGGTTGTTCTTCGTGGCGCCGCGGTAGCGGAGTCTGCGGTTGCCTCGGGTGAGCCAGGCGATGCCGCGTTCGGCCATCGGCCGGTGCTGGCGGTAGACGGTTTGAAACTCGACCGTTTCGGCTTGCCGGCGAGCATCTCGGAGCAGTTGCTCGTGCTTGTGCAGGGTCAGGCTGCGGCCGTTTTCGGCGGTGGTGCAGCGCGAGCGCAAGGGACATCCACGACACAGGACGCCGAAGCCGAAGCTGCGGCTTTTGGTGATCGTCTTGGTGTGACCGGCCGGGCAGGTGACGGTGTTGGCGGTGAAGTCGATCGTGAAGTCGTCGATGGTGAATCCGCCTGGGACCGGCGCACGGATCGGCAGAGGCTTGATGACTGCCTCGTGACCGGCCTCACGCAGCGCCGCCCGGGTATCACCGGTGCCGTAGGCCGAATCGGCCAACACGGTCACCGGTCCGGACTCCTGCTCCAGCAGCGCCAACCCGATGACGGCGTCGTGGTTGTCCGCGCCGCTGGCCTTGGTCAGCCTGCAGGCGGTGATCAGCCCGGTATCCGGCTCGATGCCGATATGGGCCTTGAACCCGTCCTGGCGGCGGTGCACGGTCTTGTGCGCATGCCGTGCGTCCGGGTCCACGACCGAGATCACCCGGTCCGCTGCGACGCGTTGGGCGATTCGCCAGCGCGGCGGATCTGCGCCCTCATCGACCAGTTCGACGTCCTGCCCGGCGATCAACGCCAGCAACGCCAGCGCCTCGGCCGGCTTGCCCTCGGGCTGCGCGTCCTCGCCGTCCTCGAACCCGTCCTCGAACCCGTCCTCGAACGAGGCCAGCACCACCAGGGCGTCGCGGACCAGCGCATCGACCAGTTCGGCGCGGGCAGCGGCGTCGTTCCAGGCGATCGCCGGCTTACCCGGATCGTCATAGTCATGCCCCGTGCACCGCTCGGCCACGACCTGCGCCGCACCGGGTACGACCCGGCGGACCTGCCGGATCGCGGCGATCAACTGGATCACCGTGTCCTGCGTGGCCACCGCGTCATCCAGCACCGTCGAGTCCAACGCCCGCCGGGTCTTGCCGGTCAGCACCCCGGTCTGCGCCACAACCTCACGCACCACCTCGAAGATCCGGTTCGGCCGCGCTGAGGCGGCCAACCGGCGCCGCCAGTAGGTCAGCGTGCTCGGGTGGAACCCCGCCGCGGTCACCGGCAGCCCGCACGCCGCCTTCCACCGCAGGTCGAACGTCAACTCGTCCACCGTGTCCGCATCAGACAAGCCGTGCAGGGCCTGCAGCACGATCACCGCCGCCACCACATCCGCCGGCACGCTCGGCCGGCCCCGACCCGAGGGAAACAAGTCGGCGAACAGCTCATCCGGGAACAACTCCCGCCGGTGCCCGGCCAGGAAGGCGAACACGCTTCCCGGCCTCAACAAATGCCCGGCAACCGACTCCACATCCAGCAGATCCCGCTGACCATCGGACCGACCCTGCACCCCAAGATCATCCCGACAGCCAAAGATCAACAGGCCGAGACCCGCCGATAATTCAGCGGTCTCCTAGCCGCGGCCGGCGGCGTCGTCAGAGCCAGAGCCAGCGGCGGAACCAGCGGGCGACGATCCGGTCGACTGCGGCCGCCTCGACGGTCTGCGGAGCGGGGTCGGTGCCCGGCTCCGCGGCGAGCGCGTGCTCCAGCCCCGGCACGGTCTCCAGCACCGAGCCGGGCAGCGCCGCGTGCAGCGCGGCCGCCGGTTCGAGGATGCCGTCCGGGCTGTCGTTCTCGCCGACCACGATCTGTGT
>DATEOS010000220.1:0-2607 GCA_035273815.1 Candidatus Limnocylindria bacterium | reverse complement strand
CCGTACCCGGGCGGCGGCTTCGCCGACCGGCTGCGCGACGTGGCCCGCCTGATCAAGGCCAAGATCGGCCTGCGGGTGGCCACGATCGACGTCGGCGGCTGGGACATGCACACCAACCTGGGCAACGTCAATGGCGGCGAGATGCGCAACACGCTCGACTCGCTGGCCAAGTCGCTGGCGGCGTTCGCCACCGACCTCGGCCCGACGCTGGGCGACGTCACGCTGGTCACCATGACCGAGTTCGGCCGCCGGGTGCAGGAGAACGGCAACGCCGGGCTCGACCACGGCCGGGGCGGGCTGATGCTGCTGCTGGGCGGCGGTCTGGTCGGCGGCCAGGTGCACGGCAAGTGGCCCGGGCTGGCGCCCGGGGCTTTGGACAACGGCGACCTGGCCGGGCCCAACGACTACCGGGACGTGCTGGGCGAGCTGCTGCAGCGTGGGTTCGGCATCGGCGACCTGTCGAAGATCTTCCCCGATCACCCGTACAACCGGATCGGCGTCGCCCGTTAGGACCTGGCCCTGGCTCCAGACGCCGGCCGTGAGGCACCATACATTGGTGATCTCATCTCGCTGGTCCGCGCTGGTCGCGGCGGTCGCGCTGCTGACCGGGCTCGCGGCGTGCGGCGGCGCCCCCAAGGAGCCGACCGACACGATCAGCGACGTGGACCTGGCCCGGGCCACGGTGCTGAGCACCGACCCGGTATACGCCCAACCGGTCGCGCCGGTGGAGGTCAGGCCGGGCAAGATGCACTCCGAACGCCTCGGTTGGGACCGCACCGAGGTCGTCGGACAGCTCTACCTGCAGCGGATCGGTCCGGACCAGGTGGATCCGACCCCGGGCCAGGTCGAGCACCAGATCGCGGCCGTGCTCACGAAGCTGCGCGCCAACGGGTGGAACGTCCACTGGGGCCTGTGCGTGCCGGACTTCACCGCGGTCGGCAAGGGGAAGGTGCTGCTCGGCACCGGCGGCCCGTCCCAGGAGGAGACGCTCGCCGCCACCAAGGGCCTGCCGTTCGAGGTGCCCCGGTTCGATGGCTGGGAATGGGTGGTTTTCGTCCACAAGGTCGTGGGCGGGGTGAGCTACTGGGGCATGCTGGTGGCCGGCATCTTCGAGGGCGACCGCGCCCTCATCGACCTGGTCACCCGCGCGCCGCACGCCCGGGACAGCGCGAACCTGTTCGCCACCGCCCCGCCGGTGCTGGCGGCCGGCAAGACATGCGCCGAGGACGAGCAGGCGGCCGGTGACGTGCAGGCCTCGGGCGAGCCGGTGTACGTCAAGGCCTGGTGGCCGTTCCCGGCCCAGAGCCGCTCCCCCGACCCGCACCGCCTCTGACCCTGGATCTTGCGGCATAGCTTGCCGAATCGGGAAACAACGCCGCAAGATCGCGGGCGCAACACGCGGCGCAGACCATTGGCTTACGTCGCTCTTACAGTTTCGTACTAGCCTGCCCCCATGGCCGATCGACAGCTCATCGCCCATCTGCTGCGCCGCGCCACCTTCGGGCCCACGGCGGCCGAGATCGACGCGGCCGAGGCCGCCGGTTTCGACGCCACCCTGGCCGCGTTGGTGCGGCCCACGGGTCCGGATGCGCTGACCCTGCCCCAGCTCGGGGCCGACCCGTACGCGATCCTGCCCGCCAACGCGGGCCGCGACGCCCGCCAGAAGGCCCAGACCACCGCCCGGGACCAGATCCAGGCGCTGATCGGGTGGTGGCTCGACCGGATGGTGACCGCCCCGCACCAGTTCAGCGAGAAGATGCTGTTCTTCTGGCACGGGCACTGGGCCACCAGTGTGCAGAAGGTCAAGTCGGCCGGCATGATGCTGGGCCAGCTGCAGACCATGCGCCAGTACGGTTCGGGCGACTTCGCGGTCATGGTGAAGCAGATGCTCCGCGACCCGGCCCTGATCCTGTGGCTGGACGGCCAGCAGAACACGGCCCGGGCGCCGAACGAGAACCTGGCCCGCGAGGTCATGGAGCTGTTCACGCTCGGCATCGGCGCGTACACCGAGGACGACGTGAAGGCGGCCGCCCGGTCCCTGACGGGCTGGACGCTCAACCGCAGCACCCTGCAGTCGGTCTTCGTGCCCAACCGCCACGACAACACGAACAAGACCCTGCTCGGGCAGACCGGCAACTACGACGTCGACACGTTCGCGGACCTGCTGGTCAGCCAGGACGCGAACGCGGCGTTCCTGGCCCGGCGGCTCTGGTTCCGCTTCGCCTCCGGGGAACCGATGCCGGACGCGACCGGACAGCGACTGGTGGCGGCGTACCGGCCGGGGCGGGATCTGACCGCGCTGGTGTCCGCCGTGTTCCGGGACGAGGCGTTTCCCGGCACCCGGTCCCAGCTGGTGAAGCAGCCGATCGAGTGGATGATCGGCGCCGTCCGGCAGCTCTCGATCGCCCCGGCCCAGTTGGCGCCGGACCGCAAACGCCAGCTCCTGGGCGGCCTGAACGGGCTGGGTCAGGTACCGCTGCAGCCACCCAGCGTCGGCGGCTGGCCGGCCGACGCGGCCTGGCTCACCACCTCGTCCCTGCAGGTGCGGCTGCGCGTGGCCGTCGCGTTGGCGGCCGCCGCCGGTCCGTCCGTTGTGGACTCCCTCTC
>DATEOS010000219.1:0-3945 GCA_035273815.1 Candidatus Limnocylindria bacterium | reverse complement strand
CGGGCTCTCCAGGCGCAGCGACTCCTCGATGAAGGTCGGGATGAGGCTGCGATCGTCGCGTAGCTTCTGCTGCACCTCGGGATTCTCGGCCAGCACCCGCATGGCGGCGCTGAGCAGCTTGGTGGTGGTCTCCTGTCCGGCGGCGAACAGGAAGGTGGCCGAGCGCACCACCTCGATGACCGGAGGCACCGAATCGTCGGGGTAGAGCGCGGTCGCCAGCGAGGTCAGCACGTCCTCGCGCGGATTCGCGCGGCGATCCTCCAGGTAGGCGATGAACTTGTCGTCCAGGAACTGGAGCGGATTCTCGTCGACGACCTCCTGCTCGAGTGAACCCACCCGGGCGCCGGGCCGGTCGGCGCCGAGCTTGGTGCGGAACTGCTTGTGGTCCTCCTCGGGCACACCGAGCAGGTCGGCGATGACCAACAGCGAGAACGGCTTGGCGTACTCGGCCAGGAACTCGCACTGACCGTTGTCCAGGAACTCGTCGAGCTGGACGTCGGCCAGCTTCCACATGAAATCCTCGTTCTCCTTGAGCCTGCGCGGCGTCAGGAGCCGATTCAGCAGAGAGCGGGCCTTGGTGTGATCCGGCGGGTCCATGGTGACCATGTGCTCGAACATCGGCAGCAGGTGCCGGTGCGCTTCCAGTTGCTCGGAGATGTCGTCACCTTCCGGGGTGAACGGCAGGGGCGGGAACGGGCCGCCGAGCGCGACCGCATTGGAGAAGGCGTCGGTGTTCTTGTAGACCGCGACCGCTTCCTCGTAGCCGGTGACGGCGTAACAGCCCCACGGCGGAACCTGCAACACCGGATTCTGCTCGCGGAGATAATCGAAGTACGGGTACGGATTGGGCACCAGCGACTGGTCGGTGAGGAAGTCCAGCGTCGCGTATTCGCTCATGTGAGTAGATCTCCCGGGCTGTGGGGTGGAAGGGTGTCGGCGCTGTCCTGCCGGCGAATTCGCATCTCCGGCCGAGCTGTGACATGAAAAGTGCTGTGCACCTGCTTAGCATGTGGATAGAGTCGTGGTCAAGGTCACACGCGGTCGGCCGATACGATCCGTCGCGGCAGCGGACGCAGATGTCAGCAAAGGGTGGGGGAGATGTCCACAGCGCGCAGAATCGGGGCGCCGGACGCCAAGAACCGTGGCGTCCTGCTCGACGCCGCCGAGGCGCTGATGCTCGACGAGGGGTACGCCGCGGTGACGTCGCGGCGGGTTGCCGAGCGGGCCGGTCTCAAACCGCAGCTGGTGCATTACTACTTCCGGAACATGGACGAGTTGTTCCTGGCGGTGTTCCAACGGCGCGCCGAACAGGGACTGGTGGTGCAGGAGGCGGCGCTCAAATCGGCTCAGCCGCTGCGGGCGCTGTGGCTGTTCAGCACCGACCCGGCGGCCACCCGACTGACCATGGAGTTCATGGGGCTGGCCAACCACCGCAAGGAATTGCGCGCGCAGATCAGCTACTACGCCGAGCGGTTCCGCGAGGATCAGCGGGCGGCCATGGCGGCGGCGCTGGACCGGTACGGCGTCGACCCCGGCGATGTGCCCCCGGTGGTCTGGTCGGTGATCGGTACCAGCGTGTCCTGGGTGCTGGTGATGGAGCAGGCGCTGGGCATGTCGGCCGGGCACGCGGAAACGCTGGAGTTCGTCGAGCATTGGCTGCGCGAGCTGGAAGGCGAGGCGCTGCCCGTGGAGGAGATCTTCGGCGATCTGGTGGGCAGCGGTTTCGCGGCGGCCCCGGCACGAGATTCCGGCGGAACCGGCAACCGATCCTGATCGGGCTATACCGTCACGGTTGTGCAGCATGAAACCGTACTCCCCGGCCCGGTCCGTCAAATCGGTTATGTGGTTCGCGATCTCGACGCCGCGGTGGCGCACTGGCTCAAACTCGGCGTCGGCCCCTGGTTCGTCATGCGCGGCCTGGCCCAACGGGGCGCCTACCGCGGTGAGCCCTGCGAGGTGACCTTGTCGCTGGCGCTGGCCAACAGCGGCGAGTTGCAGGTCGAGATCATCCAGCAGACCGACGCCGCGGCGAGCATCTTCACCGAGTTCCTGGATTCGGCCGGTGAAGGTTTCCATCAACTCGCCTACTGGACAGACGATTTCGACGCGACCATGGCGCGCGTGGCCGCCGCCGGCTGGCCGGTGGTCTGGTCGGGCGGCGCCGACGACGGGGTGCGGTTCAGCTACGTGGAACTCGGCGGTGCCGAACCCACCGGTCCCGCGCGGCCGGCCGCGATCATCGAGATCATGGAGCTCACCGAGGCGTCGGCCGGCATGGCGGCATTCGTGCGCCGGGCCGCCGAGAACTGGGACGGCAGCGATCCGATCCGTGAACTCGGCTGAGGTCCGCGAAAGTGAATCGGCTGCGGTGATTCGGCGCTTTTCCCGCAGGCGATGCACGCTCGGCGGTACCTGAGCGGCCGGCTACCTGCCCTTGTTCATCACCTTGTCGGCGGCCACCCAGTGCTCGTCGGACACCCACAGCCCGGCGAATGCGGCGACGGCGTCGGTGGTGGTGGTTCCGTTGATGACGCGCTTGATGGCCGTACCCGGCGTGCGGGCCAGCAGCTGGGCCGTCTCGCGCCAGTGCTCGGCGAAGTCGGCCCGCGCCACCACCTCGTCGATCAGGCCGAGCCGATGCGCCTCGGGGGCGCCGAGGATGCGTCCGGTTCCGGCCAGCAGCAGCGCCTGACTGCGCCCGACCAGCGCGCCGAGGCGTTCGGCTCCGCCCCAGGCGGGCATGATCGCCAGCGACACCTGGTTGAAGCCGATTTTGATGTCGTCGGCGGCAATCCGGATGTCGGCGGCCATCGCGAACTCGGCGCCGCCGCCGAGCGCATGCCCGTTCAACGCCGCCAGCACGGGACCGGGAAATCCGGCGATGCGATCGCAGATGGTGCGCATCCGCCACGCCATCTCGGAGGCCTCCAGTTCGGTGCGCAAGGCGGCCAGTTCCTTGAGGTCGCCGCCCGAGACGAACGCCTTGTCACCGCCGCCGGTGATGACGAGGGCGCGCGCACCCGCCGCACCGTCCAGGGCCTTCCCGAGCTCATCCATCGTGTCCAGCGAGATGGCATTGCGGGCATGCGGGCGGTCAATGGTGATGACCGCCAGTTCGCCGTCCAGTTCCAGGTCGACCATCAAACGTTCTCCAATTGCGGTATTGGCATTCTCGGCAGGTGAGAATAGCATCACCAGCATCTGCCCGGCGTTGCGGAGGTGCTGTCATTTCCATCCGAAATATCCCTGCTGAGCTCAGTAAACGGTATGTCGAGCAAGGGTGGTGGACATCGGAGACACTCGGCCAGTTGCTGGCCGACGGGCTGAAGGCCGCCCCGGACACCGGCTTTGTCGTCCATTCCGCGGTCCGGCCCTTCGCGGGAACGTTCGCCGACGTCGAACTGCAGGCCCGGCGCCTGGCGGCCGGCCTGCGTGACCGCGGCGTCGGGCCCGGGGACGTGGTGGCGTTGCAGCTGCCGAACTGGATGGAGGCCGCCGTCGCATTCTGGGCGTCGGCGTTCCTCGGTGCGGTCACCGTGCCGATCGTGCATTTCTACGGGCGCAAGGAGCTCGGCCACATCATCGCCACCGCCCGGCCGAAGGCGTTCATCAGCACCGCCCAGTTCGGCCGGATGACCTTCCAGCCGGATCTGTGCGCCGAGGTGCCGATCGTCGGACTCGTCGGGGAGGCGAGTTTCGAGGACCTGCTGGCCGACGAGCCGATGACCGGGACGGTGGACACCGACCCGGGCGGGCCGGCGCTGATCGCCTTCACCTCGGGCACCACCCGCGAGCCCAAGGGGGTGATCCACAGTCACCAGACCCTCAACTGCGAGACCCGCCAGCTGCTGGCCAACTATCCGCCGGGCCGCGGGCGCCAGCTCACCGCCACCCCGGTCGGCCACTTCATCGGCATGGTCGGCGCCTTCCTGATCCCGGTCCTCG
>DATEOS010000218.1:0-7264 GCA_035273815.1 Candidatus Limnocylindria bacterium | reverse complement strand
GACGTAGCGCAGCACCACCGCCCGTTCGCTGATGAGGGTCGGCAGGTCGCGTCCACGCTGCGCTCGATGCATGCCGCGCACCTCGAAGAGATCTGCGAAGTCAGCCCGGAATCGCAGCGTCAGGACCAGGCGCACGGGCTGGCGGGCGAAGCTGCGCGCCACCAGCCGCTCATGGCATACGCCATCCCATAGCACCTTGGTCCGCGACAGGTGCACGCTGCTGTGGGCCAACCGCTGAGGCCCCCGCCCGAGATCGGTGTTGGTCAGATCGAACGCGAGGCGCGAGTTGTCCCGCTTGGCGGTGGATCCCAGCAGCAAGGGCCGGTGGCCGGCAAGGCGCAGCACGAGTCCCGAGACGTGCCGCGTCCCACGGTGGTAGATCCCCTCCTCCCCCATCCCCTCCGGGAGGATGTCGCCGTGACGGTCGAACACCGCGAACGACTCGCCGTGCTTGAGGACCTGGTCGTAGGTGTCAGCCAGCTCGGCGCCGGCCTGGACGTCGTAACGCTGGGCGTCGAGCTCGGAGATCGGGGGCAGGCCCCCCAGCGCTCCAGCGCCATCGACGCCCAGGCCCGATGCCGCCGACCGCGCCTGGTCGGGATCTGCCACGTCAGCTGTTTGTCGGTGCCGGGTCCGGGGCTGTGCCGCCGTTCATGGTCCCCAAGTCTGACACGGGGATGCGTTCGGTCGTAATGATCTGCTGCTCACTGTGGATCGTTGCCGGCAACGGTCTGTCGCGGCGCGGCGCGGCCATCAGGCGCCCATAGATTTCGACGTAGTCGCGGGCCATCCGGGCCACCGAGAATCGCTCTTCGACGGCGTGGCGGATGTCCACCCGGGACAGCGATAGCAGCGATGGCAGCGCTGCCACGGCCTGCTCAACGTCATCGACCACCATCCCCGTGACGCCCTCCTCGATCACCTCGCGCACCGAACCACGCGGATATGCCAGCACGGGTGTCCCCCGCGCCGCGGCCTCGATCATGACCAAGCCGAACGGCTCCGGCCAGTCGATCGGAAAGAGGACTGCCGAAGCGCCACCCAGGAACTCGTCCTTCTGATCCTCGGCAATCTCGCCCACGAACTCGATCTCGCCCGAGAGCAGCGGCCGAATCACACGCTCGAAATACTCCTCGTCGACCGGGTCCACCTTGGCCGCGATCTTCAGCGGCTGGCCGCTGCGCCGGGCGATGGCGATCGCCTGATCCAGACCCTTTTCGGGCGAGGTGCGGCCAAGGAAGGCGAGGTAGGTCCCGTCACCTGTACTGACCTTGATCTGGTCCATCGGCAACCCGTGGTAGACCGTGGCCTGCCAGTTGAGGTCCGGCAGCGGGTCACGCTGCGCGTTCGAGATCGACACCAGCGGCACATCCGCGAACTCGCCGTACAGCGCCGACAGGTCGGGCAGGTCCATGCGCCCATGCATGGTTGCCAGCGATGGGGTCGAGAGCCGGCGCATGGCGCTTAGCTGCAGGTGATCCATGTGGAAGTGAATGACGTCGTACCGGTCCGCATCGGCCATCACTCGCTCGACCAGCCGGACGGCATGCGAGAGCGGATCGATGACATCGGGATCCAGGCGCACAGCCCGCGGCGTGATCGCCACCAGGTCAGCTGCCGTCACCGAGTCGCCGCTGGCGTAGAGCGTGACGTCGTGGCCCTGGCGGACCAGCTCCTCTGTGAGGTAGGAAACGATCCGCTCCGTGCCGCCGTACATCTGCGGGGGCACGCTCTCGGCAAGGGGCGCGACCTGCGCGATGCGCAGCCTGTCCGCGGAACGACTCATGACGGGGATACCCATGGCATGTGCCATGCCAGCCGGCGGGCAGCTGGCCCTGATCGGGCAAATGAGGGCTCGTGGTAGCCTTCGGCCCGGCCCATCGCAACGCACCCGGAGGCTTCTTCTTGCCCGACATCCCGATCGAGCGCCATCGGCTCGACAACGGCCTGCGCGTGTTCCTTTCTCACGACGACAGCGCACCCATCGTCGCCGTGAACCTGTGGTACGACGTCGGCAGCAAGCACGAGAGGCCCGGCCGCACGGGCTTCGCCCATCTGTTCGAGCACATGATGTTCCAGGGCTCCGAGCACGTGGCCAAGGGCGAGCACTTTGCCCTGATCCAGCAGGCGGGCGGCACCCTCAACGCTTCCACCTGGCTGGACCGCACCAACTACTTCGAGACGCTCCCCAGCCACGAGCTGGAGCTGGGGCTCTGGCTCGAGTCGGACCGCCTGGCGAGCCTGTTGCCGGCCATGACCCAGGAGAAGCTCGACAACCAGCGCGAAGTGGTCAAGAACGAGCGCCGCTTCTCTGTCGACAACCAGCCGTACGGCACCTGGGACGAGCGCATCCAGGCCCACCTGTTCCCGGAGGGGCACACCTACCACCATCCGACCATCGGCTCCATGGAGGACCTGGACGCCGCCAGCCTGGAGGATGTCGGCGAGTTCTTCTCCACCTATTACGCGCCGAACAACGCGGTGCTGACGGTGGCGGGCGACTTCGATCGCGATGCGGCGCTGGCCATGATCGAGCGGCATTTCGGGCCGATCCCCGCCAACGACCGCCTGCCGCCACCACCGGACATGTCGATCCCGCCGTTGATCGGTGAGGCATTGCGCGAGGAGGTGGCGGATCGCGTGCCGCTGCCACGCGTCTACGTCGCCTACCGGATGCCCATCTTCGGCAGCGATGCCTTCGACGACCTGTCGGTCGCCGGCGACGTCCTGGGCGTCGGCCGTGCCTCGCGCTTGTATAGCCGCCTCGTCCGCGAGCGGAAGCTGGCACAGGACATCAGCGTCTTCGCCTTCCCGATCGTGGGCGGCGCGTCGATGTTCACGCTGTGGGCCACCGCCAAGCCGGGGGTCGGCGCCGATCAGCTCGAGACCGCGCTGCTGGCCGAGATCGACCAGCTGACCGCCGAGGGGCCGACCGCCGCCGAGCTCGAGCGCATCGGCAACCTGCATGCCGCTGCGGTGGAGTCCAGCCTGGAGCGCATTGCCGAGCGCGCCGACCGGCTATCGATGTACGCCTGCCTGTTCGACCAGCCCGAGCGCATCAACACCGAGGTGAGCCGCTACCTGGGCGTTGACGCCGAGCGCGTACGGCGCGCCATGGCCGAGACCTTCCGGCCGGACAACCGCCTGGTGCTGACGTACATGCCGGCCGAGGCGCCGGCCGCGGAGGCCGCCTGATGCCCGCCACCATCAATCCGCTGCGCCCGGTCGCCGGTGCCCCGCGGCCGTATCACTTCCCGGACTTCCACCGCACCCGGCTGGCCAACGGGCTGACCGTGTGGACCGTGCCCGTGCCGAGCGCCGCCGTGGTGAACGTGCACCTCCTGGTCGATGCCGGGGCGGCGACTGAGGACGAGGCACAGGGCGGCGTCGCGGCGCTGACCGCCCAGATGCTGGTCACCGGCACGCGACGCCTGGACGCCGGCGCATTTGCCGAGGCCACCGAACGACTGGGCATCGAGGTCAGCAGCGAGTCCAGCTGGGACTCGGCACGTGCCGCCTTCCAGTCGCTTCCCCAGCATGCCGATGACGGCATCGCGCTGCTGGCTGAGATGGTCCGCGAGCCGCGACTGGACCCCGGCGAGTTCGATCGGCTCAAGGCAGAGCGCCTCGCCGACATCCTCCAGGCGCGCGCCGATCCCGGCCGCCTGGCCGACGAGATGTTCCTGCGCCACCTGTTCGACGCGTCGACGCCGTATCGGCGCCTGTCGGCGGGCACACCGGAGACCGTGGAGGCGCTGACCCTGGAGGACGTGCGCACCTTCCAGGCCACCAATTGGGGGCCGAGCACCGCGCACCTCATCCTTGCCGGTCCGGTGGAGCCCGAGACGGTGGTGCAGGCCGCGGAACGCCATCTCGGCGACTGGGCCGGCGGTGGGCCTGGACATCGGACCTTCACGCCAAAGGCAGCCGGCGGCCGCCGGGTGATGATCGTCGACCGACCCGGCTCGGTGCAGACCGAGCTGCGCGTCGGCCACCTGGGCATCGACCGACACTCGCCGCGCTACTTCCCCGCGCTGGTGCTCGGGGCGATCCTGGGCGGCGTATTCGGCTCGCGCCTGAATCTGCGCCTGCGCGAGGAGCTGGGCTACACCTACGGCGCCCGGGCCGGATTCGACCCGCGGCGTGCACCCGGTCCCTTCAGCGCCGCCGCAGCGGTGCAGACCGATGTGACCGCCGATGCATTGAAGGAGATGGTCGACCTGCTGACCCGCGTGCGCGACACGGCGCCCCTGGAGTCTGAACTGCACGAGGTGCGCGACTACCTGGTCGGCGTCTTCCCGCTCCGCTTCGAGACCACCGGCGGCGTGGCGGTCGCGATGGAGCCATTGGCCGTCTACGGCCTGGCCGATGACTACTGGCAGACCTATCGCCAGCACCTGGAGGCCGTGCAGGCGGACGACGTCCTGTCGGCCGCGCGCGACCTGCTGATGCCCGACCAGTTCCTCATGCTGGCGGTAGGCGACGCGTCACAGATCCGCGCCGCGGTGGAGGCCGCGGATTTGGGACCGGTCGAGGTCACCCAGGTCGACTGACCGGTCGCCCGCGCGTCAGCCGGCGGAGCGCAGGGCCTCGAGCAACCGATCGTTTTCGGCCGGCGCCCTGACCGTAATGCGCAGCCACTCACGCAGCGGTCCGGACGGGTAGCTGCGCACCGCCAGCCCTTGGCGCAGGAGCGCGTCGGCGATCGCGTGGGCATCCGGCGGACGCACCAGCAGGAAGTTGGCGAGCGAAGGCAGCACGCGCCAGGCGAGATCGACAAAGGCGGCAGCCAGGCGTTCGCGCTGAGCCACGATCTCGGTCAGCCGAGCACGCGCGGTTTCGGTATCGGACAGGGCGGCAATGGCGGCCGCCTCGCTGGCTCCGCCGATCGCCAGCGGCAGGCGCGATGCCTCGAAGCGAGAGGCCAGCGCATCGGGCAGGACCAGGTAGCCCACCCGCGCACCAGCCAACCCGTAGGCCTTGGCCAGGGAGCGCAGGATGACGAGGTTGGGGAATCGGTCCTGCAGGTGGAGCAGGCTGGCGCCTTCCGCTGGCAGGCCAAGGGAGACCTCCGCCATCTCCTGGTAGACGCTGTCGACCACCACCAGGGCGGGCAACCCGTCGGCCAGGGCCGCGATGTCGTCAGCAGCGTACGCATCGCCGGTTGGGTTGTTCGGCGAGCACAGCCACACCAGCCTGGCGCCGGTCCGTTCGGCGGCTGCGCGGATGCGGTCGACCGGCTGACGCTCGCCGGGGTCGTCGCGGGCCACCTCCACCACGCTGGCCCCGGCCAGGCGTGCCTCGACGGAAAACATCCCGAAGGTTGGCGTCGGGATCGCTACGTCGTCCCCCGCGCCGACCGTCATGGTGGTCACCAGCCGGATCAGCTCGTCGGCCCCGGCACCCGGGATGACGCGGTGGGCCGGCGAGCCCGTGGCTGCTTCGATGGCGCCACGCAATCTCCGGTACGCCTGGTCGCCGTACTCGACCAGCCGGGCAGGGTCGAAGGTGCGCATCGCTTCGACGACGGCCGGCAACGGACCGCCGCCAAGGGTGTTCATGTCGAAGCGCACCACCTGCTCCGTCGACAGGCCGAGCTCTTCCGCCAGCTGCTCGTCCGATGGTTCGGCCGGGTACGGCTCGACCGGGTCGCGCAGCCGCAGCAGCCCGGTCTCGCGCGGATCCGCCCTGGTCATGCGCTGGCGGTGGCCGGCTCGGCTTCGATGCCGTCGCCGGTCGCCGCGCCGCGGGGCCAGACCAGCACGAACGACGCGCGTGGCCGCCGCTCCTCCAGGCGCACGCTGCCGCCCTGCGCCTCCATCGCCGCATTGACCAGGAAGAGGCCCAGCCCCAGGCCGCGACCGGAGCTGACCCGCTCGCGGAAGAGCACGTCCGCCACCTCGTCGGGGATCCCCGGCCCGGCGTCCCGCACACGGAGCAGCGGCGCCTCGCGGCCGTCGATTTCGACGTCGACCGCCGCATTTGGCTGCGAGTAGCGGTCCGCGTTGGTCAGCAGGTTGGTGATCGCCTGCTCGGTCAGGCCGCGATCGCCCAGCACCACCGGCGCGCCATAAGCGATGACGCGCACCTCGCGTTCACTGCCCTGGGCCCGCAGTCGCTCGATGCCGGCGTCCGCCGCCTCACGTAGGTCGAAGGGCTCCTGGCCCGCTTCCAGCCGGCCCGCTTCCGCTCGGGAGAAGAGCTCGAGCCGCTCCAGAATTCCGATCGCGGCGTCGACCGATTCCAGCGCCCGTGCCCCATGGTCCACCCCGCGAACCGCTTCACGGCCGCGATTGGCGAGCTCGATCCGCGCCTTGGCGACCGCCAGCGGGTTGCGCAGCTCGTGCGCCACGAAGCTGGCGAAGCGCGACAGGCGCCGTCGCTCGTCGACCTCCTTACCCACGTCGCGCAGCAGGAGGACGCTGCCGCCGTCCGGCAGGGGCGTGCCCTCCACCTCCACCAGCAGGTCACGCCCCGACATCGGCAGCCGCACCAGCACCCGACTCCGCACGGGCCCGGACCGCGCGCGCAGCTGCGGCCATTCTTCGCGTGCCAGCGGCCGGCCCCCTTCGTCGCGCGGCTCCACGACGCGCGCCCACTGGTCCAGCGGCCGGTCGTAGAAGCTTCGCCCGAAGACGCGGAGGGCCGCGTTGTTGGCGAAGGTGCCCAGGCCATCGGCTCCATAGACGATCAGCGGCTCGGGGATCGCCTGTGCCACCTCTGCCAGCCGCTCCCGCTCGCGGTCGACCTGCTCCAGGGCATCGCGCAGCTGGAGCCGTGCGCCATCGGCTGCCAGGCTGGCCTCATTCGCCAATTCCTGCGCAGCATTGCTGGCCTGCAGGGCAGCCCGATCCGCCCGCTGCTGCCACTCGGAGCGCAGCCCCAGCACGATGACCACCGGCGAGCCGAAGGCGAAGACCATGAGGCGCAGCACGTCTGGATCGGCCATGGTCTCGCCGGGCGGTGGCAGCGAGGCGACCAGCAGGATGACGCCTGCCACGACGTAGGCAACGAGTGCCGGAATCGCTCCCAGGCTGAGGCCGACAACGGTGATGACCAGCACGGCCAGGACGACGACCGGTGCCGACTGGGCCGTGCCCGAGGCCAACCACAGCGACATCCACGCCGCTGCGCCCCCCAGCCCGGCGCCCAGGATCGCGTTGCGAACGCTCCGCCGCGTCACCAGCGGCGAAGCCTAGCGCACGCCTGCGGGGACGATGTCGGCGGGCGGCGGGGCGTCGGCCGGGGCCGGGGCCGCCGGCTG
>DATEOS010000217.1:0-2169 GCA_035273815.1 Candidatus Limnocylindria bacterium | reverse complement strand
AGCTCGGTCTGGTAGGGCCACCAGACTCGTCGGAAGACGTTCAAGATCGACAGCGCGACCGCCACGACGATGCCGGGCAGCACGCCGAGGAAAGCCACCCCGAGCAGGGCGATCACCGACAGCCAGAACTCCGTCCGCCGCTGCTGCCAGAGCCGGCGGGTGCCGGCGACGTCGGCCAGGGACAGGGCAGCGGCGATCACGATGGCGCCGAGGGTGGGCTGCGGCACGTACTGCATCAGGCCGGTGGCGAAGACCAGGACGACGGCGATGACCGCGGCACCGACCAGGCCGGTGACCTGCGAGCGAGAGCCGGCTTGGTCCGCCACCGCCGTACGAGACCCGCTGGTGCTGACCGGGAATCCCTGGAAGAGGCCGGCCGCGATGTTGGCGGCCCCGATGCCGATCATCTCCTGGTTCCCGCGCACCTGCTCGCCCCGCCGAGCGGCGAAGGCCGAGGCCGTGGACATCGTGTCGGCGAGGGCGACGACGGCGATGGCCAGCGCGCCGATGAGCAGCGGCGGCAGATCGGACCAGCCCACCAGCGGCACCGTGAACGGCGGAAAGCCCTGGGGCAGCACGCCGATCGTGTCCACTCCGCGGTCGCTCAGGTTCCCGACATTGACAGCCACCGCCGCCAGCACGACCACGATCAACACGCTCGGCAGCTTCGGGATCAGCCTGTTCAGCAGCAGGATCCCGGCGAGCGAGGCGATCCCCAACACCGCGGCGGTGGGGTTGGCCAGTCCCTGGGCGATGCCCGACAGCACGGCCCCGAACTCGCGCAGCAGCCCCTCTGCGTCCACCGAGAAGCCGAGCAGCTTCGGCAGCTGGGAGACGACGATGGTCAGGGCCAGCCCGTTCATGTAGCCGATCTGCGTCGGCTTGGAGAGCAGGTCGGCGATGAAGCCGAACTTCGCGATCCCGGCCACCACCATGATCACGCCGACGAAGATCGCCAGCAGCGAGGCGAGCGCGATGGCACGCGCCGGGTCGCCGTTGGCGAGCATCAGCGGGGCGATGGTGGCCGCGATCATGGAGCCGAGGGCGGAGTCCGGCCCGAGGACCAGCACCCGCGAGGGACCGAAGATCGCATAGCCGACCAGGCAGAGGATCGAGGTGTACAGGCCGGTGACCGGCGGCAGCCCGGCCAGCTCGGCGTAGGCCATACCCTGAGGCACCAGCAGAGCGGACAGCACAAGCCCGGCGACCACGTCCTTGGCGAGCCACTCGCGCTGGTAGCGGGTGACCAGATCGATCCCGGGAACCAGCGACCGCCATCCCGCCGGGCTGGCGGTCGCCTGCTGATGCCCGCTCACCGTTGCAGGCTAGGGTCGGCCGGCGGCGGTGCGGATCGCCCGTGACGGGTGAAGCGGGCCACGGTCCGCGGGTGACAGGATCGCCGCGGCGTCGCATCCTCGGCGCCTCGTCCTGCGTCCGGAGCTGAGGTCGCTGATGCAGCTTCCCGCGCTCGCACTCATCCTCGCCGCGGTGTTCGTCTGGGCCGTGGTGTCCGGTCGGGCGCGGGTGATCTCTGCTCCGATCTTCTTCGTCGCCGTCGGTCTGCTGCTGGCCGAGGGGGTGAAGCTGCTGCACCTGGCCTCCGACCCCCACCTCGTCAAGCTGCTGGCCGAGGTGACCCTGGTCTGGGTGCTGTTCGCCGACGCGAGCCGGGTTCAGATCGCCACCCTCCGCCACGACGCGGCGCGCTATCTGCGTCTGCTGGGCATCGGCCTGCCGCTCACCGTCGCGCTCGGCACGTTGCTGGCGATCGTCCTGCTCGACCTCAGTCCCTGGTACGCGCTGCTGCTGGGCGCCGCGCTCGCTCCGACCGACGCGGCGCTCGGGGCCGCCGTGATGACCGACCAACGGGTGCCGGCCTCGATCCGGCAGACCCTGAACGTGGAGAGCGGCCTCAACGACGGCCTCGCCACACCGATCGTGACGACCGCGCTGGCGGCCATTCTCATCCAGTCCGGCGCCGGATCCGGCTTCGGTCTCCTCCAGGCGGTCCTCGGCCTGCCGCTGGGAGTCGTGGTGGGGCTGGCCATCGGCATCGCGGGAGGCACCGCCTTGCGCCTCGCCCACCGACGCGGCTGGAGCTCGGAGGACATCGCCGGACCCGCGGTGCTCGCGCTCGCCCTGCTGTCGTTCGTGCTCGCGACGATGCTG
>DATEOS010000216.1:0-6917 GCA_035273815.1 Candidatus Limnocylindria bacterium | reverse complement strand
CCGTGGTTCTCGAGCTGCTTGGGCATCAGGAAGCGCTGCGCGATGCGCAGCTTCTCCAGCTGGGTGTAGCCCGGCAGCTGGATCACCTCCATCCGGTCGCGGAGGGCCGGCGGGATGGTGTCGAGCATGTTGGCGGTGGCGATGAAGAGCACCTTGGACAGGTCGAACGGCACCTCCAGGTAGTTGTCCTGGAACGTGTTGTTCTGCTCTGGATCGAGCACTTCCAGCAGGGCCGATGACGGGTCGCCACGGAAGTCCATGCCGACCTTGTCGATCTCGTCGAGCATGAACACCGGGTTGGCGCTGCCCGCGGTCTTGATCGACTGGATCACCCGGCCGGGCAGGGCACCGATGTAGGTGCGCCGATGGCCGCGGATCTCTGCCTCGTCGTGGATACCGCCCAGGCTCATGCGCACGAACTTGCGGCCCATGGCGCGCGCGATGCTCTTGCCAAGGCTCGTCTTGCCGACGCCGGGCGGGCCAACGAAGAGCAGGATGGGGCTGCGGATCTTCTCGGCCAGCTTGCGCACGGCCATGTACTCCAGGATCCGCTCCTTGGGCTTCTCCAGGCCGTAGTGGTCCTCGTTCAGGACCTTCTCGGCGTCGTCCAGGTCCAGGTTGTCGTCACTCGCGACGCCCCACGGCAGGCTGACCAGCCAGTCGACGTAGGTGCGGATGACGCCCTGCTCCGGGCTGGCGCTGGGAATGCGGGCCAGGCGATCGACCTCCTTGAGGGCCTTCTCCTTGACCTCGTCGGGCATGGCCGATTCCTCGACCTTGGTCCGCAGCTCACCGGCCTCGGCGACCGACGGGTCGTCCTCGCCCAGCTCCTTCTGGATCGCCTTCATCTGCTCGCGCAGGATGTACTCGCGCTGGGTCTTGTCCATCTCGGACTTGACCTCGCTCTGGATCCTGCCCTTGAGCTCCAGCACCTCGATCTGCTTGGCCAGGAATTGGCTGACCATGCGCAGTCGCTCGGCGACGTCGATGGTCTCCAGCAGCTGCTGGCGCAGCTCGGTGCTCATCTCCGGGCTGTAGGCGACCATGTCGGCCAGCAGCCCGCCATCAGTGATGTTGCGGGCAGCCACGGCCACCTCCGGTGGCACGGAGGCCCCGGAGCTGACGTACTGCTCGATCTGGGCCTGGACCGATGCCATCAGGGCCTCGACCTCCAGGCCGCCCTCCTCTGGCTCCTGCACCAGCTCGACCCGCGCCTCGAGGTGCGGTTCGGTCTGAACCAGGTCAAGCAGCCGGATCCGGCGCTGGCCCTGCACGATGGCGCGGATGGTGCCGTCCTGCAGGCGGATGACCTGGGCGATCTTGGCCAGGGTCCCCAGCGGGTACAGCTCGTCGATGGCGTTGACCTCTTCGGTCTCGTTCGAGCGCTGGGTGATGAGCGCCACCGGCTGCGAGGCACGGACCGCGCGGTCCAGCGCCTTGACGCTGCGCTCGCGGCCCACCTGCAGCGGCACGATCATCTCCGGGAAGATGACGGTGTCCCGCAGGGCCACCAGCGGCAGCACCTGGATCTGCTCCGGATCGCGCTCCTCGGCGTCCTGGCCCTCGGGCTTCAGGTCCTCGGATGCGGTGCGCTCCGGCGCCTTGTCGTCCTGCTCCTCGATGCTGTTGTCTCGAGTTTCGTCGTTCATGGTCTGCTAGGTGTCCCTTCGGTCGAGGTTGCCGGCCGCTGCCGCTTCGGGCTCCGGCTCGCCTTCCTCGACGAAACGCTCGACATCATCTGCATCGAACAGGTCGTAGACGCGGATCTTGCCCAGCGCCTCGAGCTGAAGGATGACCTTGACGCCCGCCAGGTTCACCCCCTGGCGTCGGGTCAGGAACCGGATGATACGCACCCGGTGGATATCGGCCTCCGAATAGAGCCGGAGGTTGTTGCGCCGATGCGGGCAGACGAGGCCTTCTTCCTCGTAGATCCGCAGCGTGCGCGGATGAACGCTCGCCAGCTCGGCAGCGATGCTGATGAAGTACCGCGGCCGGTTTGGGTCGCGCAGCGAGCTCACAGTGGCTTGAATCTCCTTCGGACCGCCCGGAATGACTCTGCGGGGGTACGTCGGAATACCCTAATCCCTGACAATGGCATTGTCAATGATCATGCCAGCGAATTGGGTCTGGCCGACTTCTCAGGTGTGCACCAGATGCACGTTGTGGATCGCTGGTGACCCGCGTCTTCTCAGGCGTGCCACGCGTGAGCATTGGCGAGGCGGTCGGAGGCCGATGCGGCCGAATCCGGCTTGCCGCACGCTCACGACGGCCTGCGCCGCACGCGATCTAGCGCGATTTTCCCGCGAACGTGCTCCTCAGTCACGCCTGTGAAGAAAGCTGCGCTTGGGAGGCGCGCGCGCCCGTGGCGGCCGATGGATGGACGCTGTCAGGCGCGATCCAGCCAGCTCCGGAGTGCTCGCAGACGCGGTGCCGAACGAAGGCGCTCGCGGTCGGAGAGGGGCACCGCACCGTATCGGACCAGCTGATACGCGGCCGCCAGGCGTGCAAACGCTCCGGCGTCCATGCCTTCGGAACGGATGCGACCCGCGTGCGCGGCGGGTGTCTCGTTCGGGCGGCGCGTCCAGCGGCCATCGCGGCCCAACGAGCTGAGCGCGGCCAGGTAGGCGCCGGCCGGGTCGTCCAGCGGCAGCGATGCGGCACCGCGGGCGGCGGCCGGTTGCGCCTCTCGCTCCGTGCCGGAGGGCGGGATGACGATCGAGCGCTCCTCGAAGGCCTCGCTGGCCATTGACCGCATGCGGCGCCGCTCCTGGTGGCGCATCCACACCATGACTCCCAGCACGAAAAGCTCGAACACGAGGAGCGCGCCGAGGATGAGGTAGAAGAGGACCGACGGCAGGTTGCTCGCCGCATCGCGTGCGTCGAAGAGGGTGGTCGGCGGCGTGATCTGGCCCAGCCCGAAGCCCTCCGGCAGCAGAGGCTGCACCAGGTCCGCCAGCAGCGCGCCGAGCAGGATCACCGGCGTGAACAACAGCACCAGCACGAACAGGAGCGTCTGGATCGGTCCCACCACCGCCGCCAGCAGGGCCTCGGCGGGGACGCCCAGGAAGGCCGCGGCTGGCGCCGCCAGCAGCGTCATCACGATCGCGATCCCGACCACCAGCACCACCCACGATCGATTCGATCGCCAGTCGCTGCCGGTCACCACCCGCACCGCCTCAAGCCGCGAGAGGCCCATGGCGGTGAAGGCGGAGCCGATGAAGAAGACGGTCCCCACGAAGGCGGCCGAGGTGAATGCTTCCTCGATGGCGCCACTGCTGGCGGCGTGGCCGACCAGCCACGGGATGGCCAGGGCGGGCAGCACCCAGCGCAGCAGGCGGTCCTGGATGACGTCGTCGTCCTCGGTAGACCGATGCACCTCGCCCCGCCAGAAGGCGACGGCGCCCAGCCAGCCCGCGCCGTGCAGGCTGAGGGCGGCAATCGGCTGGCCGACGGCCAGGTTGGCGCGCACGAGGGGGTCCAACAGCCAGCAGAAGGCGCCCGCCCCCAGCGCGAGCAGCGGCAGGCCCAACGCCTCGACGGTCGCGGAGCGCCAGCGTTTGCGGCGCCCCCAGGCCATGCCCGCCCCGGCCATGACGCCGAACTCGAGGGGTCCGATCCACGGGAACTGACCCGTTGCCGCCTGCACGGCGGCGTACACGACCGCCAGCCAGCTGCCCTCGGCCAGCGCCTGCGCCGCCGGCAGCAGGACCCTAGCCGGCCACGGCGAACGCATTCGGATCCTCCCAACGGGGCAGCACCTGGCCGGACGAGGCCGGCAGCCCGGCGAGACGCGCGCTCCTGGCGTGGGATTCAGCCTCGGGGCCGATGGCCATCAGCTCCACGCGATAGCCGATCCGCGCCAGCCGTCGCAGCGCCGCCAGGTGCTCGGATGGGTCGCGGCTGGTGAGAAGCACAATTCCGCTCCCCGGGGTGACGCGGTACGGCAGCCAGCTGAGCAGCGCGGACAGCGGCCCGGACGAGACCGGCCCGATGCGCGCCAGCAGCTGCCCGGCCCGTGGCAGCTGGCTCACCGACGCCTGCGGCGGCAGCCAGGCGAAGCGCTGCGGCGAGCCAGCGAAGCTGGCGGCAGCCAGGCCCACCGAAGCGCCGCCGTTCAGCAGCTCCCTCGTCAGCGACGCGGCCGCGATGCACAGCGACTCGAACGACGGCTCGTCCCAGGTCATCTGCCAGTGGGGGCCGGGCAGTGTCTGGACGTCGACCGCCAGCACCACCTCCCGGCCGCGGGCCGGCTCGTAGCGGCGGCTGACCGGCGTGCCCAGGCGGGCTGTGGCGCGCCAGTGGACGCGGCGCAGCGAGTCGCCGGCCTGGAAGGGACGCACGCCGCCGTACAGCGACGGGTCCGTGTGCAGTGAGCTGGTCGCCCGCCGTTCCCCGATGGGCGAGGCCGCCCGGTCGTCGCGGCGCACCGGCACCGTGCGCGGCGCCACCACCAGGGTGCCGGGCAGCTCCTGGTCCTGCTCATCGGCGTGGCGGCCCAGGATGTCGCGCACCTGGACCTGGACCGGGCCGAACTCGTACGTCCCGCGACGCACGTCATCCAGGTGGAAGTGGCGCACCACTCGCTCGTACCAGGTCAGTGCCCAGCCGTTGTGCAGCACCTGGCGACCGCTGCCTCCCTCGTCCAGGTCCATCTGCGCTCTCTCGCGGATGGCCAGGCCCTCGCCGACCAGGTCGTTGGCCGAGACCCATGGCAGCGGCAGCGGCTTGCGGTTCCAGATGGCGACGTCCAGCGTCACGTCGTCGCCGGCCACTGCCCGATCCACGCTGAGGGTGCGCGTGTACTCCACGCGCCGCATGCCGTAGCGCGACCACAGGCGGGTGAGCGAGCCGTACGCCACGGTCGCCACGGCCACGATGAACAGGCCGGGCGCATCGGCCAGGACTGCCACGACGACCATGACACCGCCGAGCGCCAGCCAGTCGAGCATGGCCTGCGGTCCTAGCTGCCTTCCGCCTCGCCGGCGAGCGGCACCGGAACGTGATCCAGCACCGCCTGGACGACGCCGCCCACCGTGGCGCCTCGCAGCTCGCGGTCCACGTCCAGCAGCAACCGATGATCGAGCACCGCATGCGCGATGGTGCGGACGTCATCGGGCAGGACGAAGGCGCGGCCGTCCAGCAGGGCCCAGGCCTGCGCGGCGCGGTACAGGGCGACGCTGCTGCGCGGCGAGGCGCCCAGCCGCACATCGTCGTGCTCGCGCGTGGCGCGGACCAGGGCCACGATGTAGCGCTCGACGTCGTCGCCGACGTGCACGGTGCGGGCGGCGTCGCGCAGGGCCAGCACCGCCTCCGGTTCCACCACCGTCGTGACGGCGTCCAGCGGTTCGGCGGCGGCCTGGTGGCGGCTGGCGATGCGTCGCTCGTCACCCTCCTCGGGATAGCCCATCTCGATGCGCAGCAGGAAGCGGTCGAGCTGCGCCTCGGGCAGCGCGAACGTGCCTTCCAGTTCCACCGGGTTCTGGGTGGCCAGCACCAGGAAGGGAGCCGGCAGCGGCCGGGTCTGGCCCTCCGCACTGACCTGGCGCTCCTGCATCGCCTCCAGCAGGGCCGATTGGGTGCGTGGCGTGGCGCGATTGATCTCGTCGACCAGCAGCACGTTGGCGAAGACCGGCCCCGGCACGAAGCGGAACTGGCTGCCCTCGAGGATGCTCGAACCGGTGACGTCGGTCGGCAGCAGGTCCGGCGTGCCCTGCACGCGGGCGAAGGTCATGCCGAGCGCCATGGCGAACGAGCGGGCCAGCAGCGTCTTTCCGACGCCGGGCACGTCCTCGAGCAGGGCGTGGCCCTCCGCCAGCAGCGTGGTGGCCAGGAGGCGCAGCGGCCGATCGGCGCCGACCACCGCGGTCGCCACCGCCTCCTCGACCGCCGCGAGGAACCGCGCGCCACGCTGGTCGGCCGTTGCCGGCGTCGTGGTCGCAGGGTCGGCCGGCATGGTGTCGGTCACGTGATGGGTACTCCCTGGGTGGCGGAGGCGTTCACGATGATCCATCGCGCCGAACCCAACGGGGCCGGCTGCGCCGCCAGGTCCAGTCGCAGGATCGAGGCGATCGGCACTGGCACCAGCTCGCTCGCCTCGAACACGCCCAGGAACGTCCTGGGCTGGCGCTCGAAGCGCACGATCTCGGCGACCGCGATGGCGTCATCATCGGTCTGGGTCTCGATCCGCAGCCTGACGTTGATGAGCAGAGTCGAGGCCTCGTCCCGGCAGCTCGCGGTCAGCCCCTGCGAGCCACACAGCTCCCGAAGGGTGTCAAGCGCCTTATCCGCCTGGAGCGAGACCTGTGCGGGATCAGTGGCCACCGAACCGTCGATGGGCTGGGTGGCGACCTCGGGCCACTCGGTCACGAAGGCGTTCAGCACGGCGTCGGGGCTGGCGGACTCCGCGGCGAACAGCCAGAACCCCGTGCCCCAGAGCAGCAGCGGTACCGTCAGCCAGGCGGCGGCGGCCGCCGGCGAGCGGCTGGAGGGGGGCGGGATGGCGCCCTGCAGCCGCTGGGCGCGCAGAAAGGCGGCGACCGCCTGGACGGTCCACGCCACGACGAACGCCATCCCCAGCAGGAAGGGCACCAGGTACCAGGTCGTGTCGGCCAGGAGGATGGTGCTGGCCACGATCAGGACCAGGCCAATGAGCTCTGCCACCAGCAGCGCGATACCACGGGCGCGGCGACCCATCGCCAGGTCGCCGAAGCCCCAGGCCACCAGGGCCAGGCGCAGGACGCGGCCCGGAGCCGCGTCTCTCACTCGCCGATCAGGAGGGTGCGCAGCTCGGCCTCATGCTCTGAGGAGGTCACGGCCAGCAGCTTGTCGCCGTTGACCAGCCTCGTCTCGGGGCGGGCAGGAAGGGCGCGCTCGCCGCGCACCAGGACAACGACGTAGCTGTCCTCCGGCAGCTCCAG
>DATEOS010000215.1:0-7833 GCA_035273815.1 Candidatus Limnocylindria bacterium | reverse complement strand
GGTCGCGTTCTCGCTGGGGAAGCCGCTATGGGTCATTGACACCAGGCAGGTCTCGCTGCCCATGGGCGTGATCTCCCAGGTGACGGTCGTCGGCGGGTCCTCGTTCGCGTCCCATTTGCTCGTGAAGGAGTGGACCAGCTTGCGTGGCGGGTCCGCCTCCAGGACCTCGCCGTCGATGTCCAGGCTGCCGTCCGGCTGCTTGTACTGCAGCGGCGAGCCGACCGTGAAGTCCGATTCGATGCGTGAGTTGAAGTAGTAGATCTGCGTCATGGCCGGGTCCGTGATCGCCTGCCAGAGGCGCTCGGGGGTGGCCCTGATGTAGACCTGAAACACGTGCTGCGGTGCACCCATGTGTGCTGCTCTCCTTTTCGCTAGACGCGGCGGCCGGCCGTCTCCTCGACCGGCTCACTGATGTGAAGGGGCTCCCCCGTCTCGAGCAGCGTCTTGAGTCCCGACAGGATCGGGCTCCAGCCGTTGCCAACCGAGCGGTAGGTGCTGGTCTCTCCGTCGAAGTCGTCGTGCGTCAGGCGCAGCAGGCAGGCCTCGCCCATGGGCACGATCTCCCAGGTGCAGCGGGAGGGCCGCTCGGCCGCCTGCTCCCGGTCCTGGGTGAAATGGAAGGTGTGGACCAGGCGCCGCGGCGCGTCCGCCTCGACGATCTCACCCTCGATGGTCACCGTGCCATCGGTCCACGTGTAGGTGATCGGATCCCCGGCCTGCCAGCCGGATGCAACTCGCGTGTCGTGGTAGTAGCGCTGGGTCAGTTCCGGGTCGGTGAGCGCCTGCCAGATGCGCTCGGGCGAGGTCCGGATGTAGGTCTCGTAGACGTGGCGTGGTGCAGCCATGCGCGGTGCCTCCAGGGCGCTCTTCAGATCTGCCATGGCCGCGGTCCACGGCCGGGCATAGCGGCTGATCCAGCGATCCGCGATGAGCTGGATCGGAACCGGGTTCAGGAAGTGCAGCTTGCGACGCCCGTCGCGGCGGGTCGTCACCAGGCTGGCCGCTTCCAGGATGCGGAGGTGCTTCATGACGCCGAAGCGGGTCATCCCCGGCAGTTGCTCCTCGAGCTCGCCCAGCGCCTGGCCATCGCGCTCACGCAATGCATCGAGGAGAGTCCGCCGGTTTGGGTCCGCCAGCGCTCTGAAGACGTCCTCCAGCTCCACGCCGTCGATATTAGGTGACCGAACGGTCACATGTCAAGCGCGTGGATCTAGGGCGGTGCGCGGGCCGGCAACGCGCGTCTCCGGCGCCGTAGTTTCCCCAAGGTCGCTCATGCGCCGGAAAGGGTAGTGGCCGCAGCCTCCTCGGGGGTCGGGCGGGATCGGAACAGGACATACAGGGCGACGTCGTAGGTTGTCTTCAGCACGCCGGCGGCGACCAGTGGGGCGCCGATTCCGACCGGAATGAGGAACGCGGCCGCCAGTGCCGGACCCAGCATCTGGCCGGTGCTGCGCGCCAGCGAGGTCACGCCCGCCGTGGCGGTGCGCTCGGCAGGATCGACCACCGCCATGGTGTAGGACTGGCGCGCCGGCACGTCCATCGACGAGAGCGCGGCGCGCGCCAGGATCAGGACCACCGCGACCGGCAGTGTCGGCGCCACCGCCGCGCCGATCAGGAACAGGTTGGCCGGGATGTGGGTGAAGACCATGGTCCGGATCAGCCCGATTCGCTGCGCCAGCCAGGCGGCCACGGGGAACGAGATCGCTGCCAGGAGGTTGCAGATGGCGAAGAGGACGCCCACCTGGCCCGGTTGGGCGCCGAAACGCTCGGCGAACCAGAAGGCCAGGTAGCTCTGGACCACGAATCCGCCGGCCAGCGCATCCAGGCTGAAGAGGGCGGACAGCATCGCCACCGTGCGACGCGAGCGCCGGATGGCAAAGCCCGGCGTGAGCGGCTCGCCGGACTCGACCCGCGCGTCAAGGCTCAGGGTCAGGATGGTGCTGACCAGCCCGGCCAGCGCATAGGCCACGAAGGCGGGCGCGTAGGCGGATGCGCCATCCAGGCCCAGTGCGTGGCCGAGCGAGACCATCGGCCCAACGGAGAGGGCACCCAGAGCCGACGCGGCTGCGGCCACCAGGTTGTACAGCGCGAATGCGTGCGTCCGCTGCTGTGGGCTGACCGTCTGCGGGAGTGCCGCCTGGTCGACGCTCTGCAGGCCGGTCGACTCGCTGCTGGTGACGGCCACCATGCCCGACAGCCCGATGAGCGCCAGCAGGACGGGGTTGGCGCCGACAAGGGGAATCACGGCCGAGAGCAGCATCAGGGCGGAGCCGATCACCAGGATGCGTCGCCGGCCGATACGGTCGCCCCATATGCCGATGACCGCCGTCAGCGCCAGCGTGCCCGCCAGCGCGGCAGCGAGGATGAAGCCGATCTGCTCCGCCGGCAGCTGCAGCGCGGCCAGGTACAGGCCCAGCGCGACCGCGTTCAGGCCGAAGGCGTAGCCACGAAACACCTTGGCCGCCATCAGCCGCCAGCCATTGCGATCCAGCGCAGGGAGGTGGCGCTTCACGTGCGCACGCTACTCCCCTGATGCGTACATCAGCGCGCGAGGCGCGGCGCAGGCTCCCTCTCACTCAACGTGAGAGTCAGGCGGCGCCGCGCGAGGCATGGACGCGCTATCCGGTGCCGATGTACTCAAGGTGCGCGTATGAGCGATCCGTGGCGATGATCACCATGCGTCAGACGTAGCGGACCTGGTCGGCCTCGGTGCTTTCCACCGGGCGGGCGCAAGTCGGGCAGTACCAGCGCGCTTCCATGGGCGTTCCGCAGGCGGCGTGCCGCAGCGGCTCGGCGTCCTGGGCCACGCGGGAGCCCCAATCCGCCAGCAGGCGCAGCGCGCCGGCCAGCTCGGAGCCCTCCGGCGTGAGCTCGTACACGAAACGGGGCGGGCGCTGCGAATAGGGCGTGGAACGCACCACCCGCTCCGACTCGAGACGGCGCAGGCGGTCGGACAGGATGTTGGGCGCGATGCCCGGCACCGCCTCCGACAGCTCACCGAAGCGTCGCGCACCGGGAAGGAGCGCTTCGACCAGCAACAGGCTCCATCGGTCCCCCACCCGCTCGAGCGCGGCGGCCAGGGGCGAGGAGGGTGCGGCCATGCGCGGATCGTACGGCATCGGCCTTGACATCCGGCTCACGAGTAGTAACTTGCGCATTGCAAGTCACACACTAGCATGCGAACTCAAGCGGCCACGAATTGGAGGAGCAAATGGGTCCGATCGAGGATCTGGGCAAGGCAATCAACGGGATCGCGGAGGGTGCCGGCCGTTCGACGGTGGGCATCGGCAACCGCTGGCGCGGCGGCTCCGGCGTCGTGGTGGAGGCGGGCAAGGTGCTGACCAACGCCCACAACCTGCACGGCGACGAGATTCGCGTCTTCTTCGCGGATGGCCGTGAGGCGGACGGCAAGGTGCTCGGCGCGGATGGCGACGGCGACCTGGCGGTTATCGGCGTCGACACCGGCGAGTCGCCCGCCATCGACTGGGGCGACGGGACGGCGCTGGCCATTGGCGCGCCGGTGGTCGCGATCGGCAACCCCGCGGGGCAGGGCGTGCGCGTCACGCTGGGCTTCGTTTCCGGGCTGGGCCGCGTCTTCCGCGGGCCGCGCGGGCGTCGCGTGGTGGGCGCGGTGGAGCACACCGCTCCCCTGCTGCCCGGCTCGTCCGGCGGGCCGATCGTGGACGGCGGCGGCAAGCTGCTGGGCATCAACACCAACCGGCTGGGCAGTGGCTTCTACCAGGCCATCGCTGCCGACGCAGGGCTGAAGGATCGCGTGACGGCCCTTGGCCGTGGCGAGGCACCGACCCGCCGGCGGCTGGGCGTGGGGCTGGCGCCGGCCCACGTCGCGCGACAGCTGCGGCGGGCCGTGGGACTGGACGAGCGTGACGGGCTGCTGGTGCGCGAGGTCGAGGACGATTCGCCGGCGGCCAAGGCGGGCGTCGCCGAGGGCGACCTGATCGTGGCCGCGGCTGGCAAGCCCGTGACCAGCGCCGACGACCTGTTCGATGCCATCGGCTCCGTGAGCGCCAAGGACACGCTGGAGCTGACGCTGCTGCGCGGGACAGAGGAGCGGACCGTTACCATTCCGGCGTGAGCGTCTGGGACGACCCCGTCTGCACCCACCAGGACTCCCTGCCTGCCGAGGTCACGCCGAGCGGCGAAGGCTGCAAGGAGTGCCTTGAGCAGGGCATGGAGTGGCTGCACCTGAGGATCTGCCTCAGCTGTGGCCACGTGGGCTGCTGCGACCAGTCACCCGGCCGGCACACAACCAAGCACTTCGAGGAGTCCGGGCATCCGGTGGTCCAGTCCTTCGAGCCCGATGAGGACTGGCGCTGGTGCTACGCGGACGAGGTGTACCTGTAGCCGACGCGCGCCGCTACGACGCGCTGGTCGTGGGGGCCGGCCCCAACGGCCTGGCCGCCGCCATCACCCTGGCCCGCGCCGGGCGCAGTGTGCTGGTGCTGGAGGCGCGCCCGGAGGTGGGCGGTGGCAGCCGCTCGGCGGAGCTGACCTTGCCGGGCTTCGTCCATGACGTCTGCTCGGCCGTCCATCCCCTGGGCCGCTCCTCCCCGGTGTTCAGCGAATGGCCGCTGGCGGAGCATGGCCTGGAGTGGATCGAGCCGCCGGTGGCGCTGGCCCATCCGCTTGACGACGGCAGCGCGGCGCTGGTCCATCGCGACCTTGATGCCACCGCCGCGGGCCTGGGCCAGGACGGCGGGCGCTACCGTCGCCTGATCGGACCCATCGCGGCCGACTGGGACCTGATCGCGAGTGAGCTGCTGGGACCATTCCGCATAGGCCCCGGCCTACGTCATCCATTCGCCGTCGGCCGTTACGCGATCAACGCTGTGCAGCCGGTGACCTGGTTGGCGCGACGCTTCCGCACGCCGGCCGCCAAGGCACTGCTGGCAGGCGTGGCCGCTCACTCCTTCGTGCGCCTGGAGAAGCCAATCACCGGCGCCTTCGCCCTGTCGCTCCTCGCCAGCGCGCATGCGGTCGGCTGGCCGATCCCGCGCGGCGGCTCACAGCGGATCGCGGATGCGCTGGCCAGCTATTTTCGCTCGCTGGGCGGCGAGATCGTCACTGACCATGAGGTGCGCGGACTGGACGGACTGCCACCGCATCGGGCCGTGCTGCTGGACCTGACGCCGCGCCAGATGCTGGAGGTGGCCGGCGACCGGCTGGGTGGCATGTACGCCGCGCAGCTAGGCCGTTACCGCTACGGGCCGGGCGCCTTCAAGGTGGACCTGGCGCTGGATGGGCCGATCCCGTGGGCCAACCCCGCCCTTTCCGAGGCCGGCACCGTGCACCTGGGCGGCACGCTGGCGGAGGTGACCGCCGCCGAGCGCGCCGTGGCGGTGGGGCGACCCGCGAGGCGGCCCTTCGTGCTGGTTGCGCAGCCCTCGCTCTTCGACGAGACCCGCGCGCCGGCGGGACAGCACACGGTCTGGGCCTACTGCCACGTCCCGAACGGTTCGCGCGCCGACATGACCGAGCCGATCCTGGCCCAGCTCGAACGGTTCGCGCCGGGCGTCGGTGGCCGCATCCTGGGCCGCTCGACGATGGGGCCGGCGGCGCTGGAGGCCTACAACGCGAACTACGTCGGCGGCGACATCAACGGCGGCCTGCAGGACCTGGCGCAGCTGTGGACACGGCCGGCAGTGCGCATCGACCCGTACCGGACGCCGGATCCGAGCATCTTCGTTTGCTCGTCATCCACGCCGCCCGGCGGCGGCGTGCATGGGTTGTGTGGCTACCACGCGGCACAATCGGCGCTGCGCGGCGTGCTGCGCTAGCGGTCCCAGGGCGCCGGCACCGACGGCAGCCGGACGTCGCTCGCCCCCAGCCAGATGGCCAGCTCATGGATGGCCGCGGAGACCGCCGGCCAGGCATCGGCCGGCGCATCGGGCTCCGCATAGACCGCATTCACGGTGAAGACGCCGCTCTTGCGATCCATGACCGGGTCGATCCGTCCGATCAAGCGGTCACCGTGCAGGATCGGCAGGACGTAGTAGCCGTACTCGCGCTTGGCGACCGGCATATAGATCTCAAGCTTGAAGCGGAAGTCGAAGAGCTTCAGGGCGCGGTCGCGGTCGGCCACCAGCGGATCGAATGGGCCGAGCAGCGTGGTGCGCGGCTGCCAGGCACCGTCCAGTTCCGAGAGCGCGTCGGCGTGGGCCAGCCACTCTCCGGGGAGCTGGTCGATCTCGACCGGGACCGCCACGCCATCGGCCCGCAGTGATTCCTCAGCCTCGTGCCGGAACGGCAGCTCGCCGGCCTCCAGGGCGCCGCCCCAGCCGGTGCGGTCGAATCCGCGAGCGCGCAGCTGACGGTCAAGCAGCTCGACCGCCACGACGGGGTCCGGCAGCTCATCGGCCTCGGGCAGCACGTGCTCCCACAGGTCCCAGACGCGTTGGGTGCCCTCGCGGCGGCTGATGGCGATCTCACCCGCGTTCCACAGGATCTCCAGCATGCGGCCGAGGTTCTTGCCGTCGTTCCAGCCACCGGTCTGCCACGGCACCTCGGCCCGGTCGTCCAGCTCCCGGGTCAGCAGCGGACCGCGGCGTCGCAGCTCGTCCATGACGTAGGTCCGGAAGCCGGCGTTGTCGCGCAGCCACTCCCCGACGTAGTTGCCACGCCCATAGTCGTTCCGCGGATACCGCAGCATGGCCGGACGCTGCAACGGCAGGTCGCTCACGGGAACCAGGAAGGCGCGGTACTCGAACAGCTGGCGGGGCGACTCCTCCAGCAGGCTGCGAAGATCGCCGCGGTCGTAGGCGCCGAATCGGCTGAACACGGTCAGGCGCTCGGCGCGCTCGACGGCAGAGGTGGGGTCCACCTGGACACGGCCCAACCGCTCGACGACGTCCATCAGCGTCGAGGGCCGGGGCCCGGCGAGCTGGCTGGCCAGGATGGTCAGGCGGCGGGCGTCCTGCAGGCTGAGCCGTCGCATCGGGCGCAGTGTGGCAGACTCCGATCCATGATCGGCTCGGTGCGAGTGGTCGGTACTGGCCGCGCGGGATCGGCGATCGTGGGCCGCCTTCGTGAGCGCCGGATCTCCGTCGTTGCCGGTCGAGAACCCCTTGGCGATGCCGACCTGGTGCTGCTGGCCGTCCCGGACGCTTCGATCCCCGAGGTGGCGCAGCAGGTTCCCATTGGCCCATGGGTCGCACACGTGAGCGGAGCGACCTCGCTGACCGCCCTGGACCCGCATGAGCGACGCTTCAGCGTCCACCCCCTGCAGACCCTTTCCCTGCAGCGAGGGCCTGAGCAGCTTGACGGGGCGTGGGCAGCCATCACCTTTGAGTCCGACCCAGCGCGCGCTGCAGCCGAATGGCTGGCCGCCACCCTTGGACTCCGTGCCTTCCCGCTGGCCGATGCCGACAAGCCCCTCTACCACGCCGGCGCGGCCATCGCTTCGAACTTCCTGGTGACTCTCTACCGGGCGGCAGCGCGCCTGCTGGAGGAGAGCAACGCGCCGCCGGAGGCGCTGGTGCCCCTGATGCAGCGCACCATCGAGAACGGCTTCGCCCTGACCGGACCGATTGCCCGCGGCGACTGGACCACGGTCGAGGCCCACCTGCGCGCGCTCGAGGAGCGGGCACCCGACCTGGTGCCGCTCTATCGGGCCCTCGCGGAAGCGACCCGTCCGTGAGGGTCCTGCGCACCGCCGCGGAGATGCGCTCGGCCCTGGCCGCCGACCGGGCCGCCGGCCGCTCGATCGGGCTGGTGCCGACCATGGGCGCCTTTCACGCCGGCCACCTCGCCCTGATGGCGGCCAGCACCGCGCAGGACGTCATGACGGTCGTCAGCCTGTTCGTCAATCCCGCG